>JAEZJB010000314.1 GCA_023415845.1 Chloroflexota bacterium
TCCTCTGCCAAATCGACATCTCTGCCAGGACTCTGACCTGGTCGTAGTTGATCACTCGTGTGCGATGAATCCGCAATTGGAGTTCGAAAGCCATGGCATTGCTGGAAACCGCTGTGGGCCGCGGGAGTCAGGAATCTCGACCGCTCATCCCGCGCCGGTGGCGTTCATCGTTGTGGGGTTATTTCTTTATTCTTCCCAGCCTCATCATGTTTGTCGCCTTTTCGCTCTATCCGATGTTCGACTCGGTTCGGCTTAGCTTCCAGGAACTCACACTTCAGGGCAGAGAATGGGTCGGTCTGAGCAACTACCGGGAGCTTATCGAAGACGGCACCTTCCGGTTGGCGTTCACGAACACCCTGAAGTACGCATTGTTGATCGTACCGTTTGGGGTATTTCTGTCGCTGACGCTTTCCATCCTGATCTATCAGCTCCCGACCGCCTTTCAGGTCTTTTTCAAATCAGCCTTCTATTTGCCGGTCGTCACCTCAGGTGTGGTGCTGGCGTTTGTCTGGATGTATCTGTTTGATCCTGCCTTTGGCTTGCTTAATTACCTGCTTGGCCTGGTGGGGATCGGCCCGCGACTTTGGCTCAGTGATCCTGACACCAGCATGATCAGCATCGTGACGGTGTTTCATGCCTCGCATTGGGGTGGCTCAATCATTCTGCTCACGGCCTCCATGGGCGGCATTCCGAAAGACCTCTACGAGTCGGCCAGACTCGACGGAGCGTCGTTCATTCGCCAGTCCCTGAACATCACGCTGCCGTTGCTCAAGCCGGCCATCGCGTACGTCACCATCACCGGGACCATCGCCTCGCTCCAGATCTTCACTGAAATCATGCTCATGACGAGGGGTGGCCCCGACGGGGCAACCACGAACCTGGTCTATGCCATTTATGACCAGGGATTCATTCGATTCAATTTCGGCGAAGCATCTGCAATCGCGGTGTTGCTGTTGTTGCTGACCGTCGGCATCGCCCTGGTCCAGTTCCGGGTCCTGCGCTCCAACGTTGAGTACTAAAGAGGGAAAGATGGCTAACCTGCATATGTCATCAGGGGTACAAAAGGCGAACTGGTTCCAGCGGCAAGTCTCACGAGTTGTGTTGAAGTGGCGTGAGAGTAGTCCCGGCGAGAGAACCTTCCTGATCATTGCCTATCTTGCAGCGACGTTCTGGGCGATTGTCAGCCTGTTCCCCATCTACTGGATGGTGGTTACCGCCTTGAAGCCTCCCACCACGGTCATGTCCCTGCCGCCGGAGTGGATACCGCAGAGCATTTCACTCAACAACTTCCGTGAAGCCTTCGCCAACAATCCCATCTTCCGCTGGACGCTCAACAGTCTGATCATGTCCGTCTCTGTCACCGCCTTTCAGTTGGTGTTTGCGACCATGGCGGGATATGGGTTTGCCAAGAAATCCTTCCCGGGCCGCGAGCTGATCTTCTGGCTGTTCGTCAGCTCGATGATGATTCCGCCCTTTGCCCTGGTCATCCCCCTTTTCAGCCTGATGGCGGATTACGGCCTGGTCGATACCTACTGGGGACTCATAGCGCCAGGATTATCGGCTCCGTTTGGTGTGTTCCTGATGCGGCAGTTCATTCAGACCTTGCCGACCGAGTTGATGGATGCCGCCAGTCTCGACGGAGCAGGGGAACTCAGGGTCTTCTGGGACGTCGTGCTTCCGCTGGCGAAACCGGGCCTGGCAGTGCTTGGCATCTTTGTGTTCATGGGGCAGTGGAGTGCCTTTCTCTGGCCCCTCATCATCACCAACACCAATGAAATGCGGACACTCCAGGTGGGATTCGCTCTCCTGGCCAATCGAGAGTTGCGAGTGAACTTCGGGGCGTTGATGGCAGCGGCTACATACATGGCGGCACCAATGCTCATCGTGTTCTTCGCCTTTCAACGGTATTTCCTGCGCGGTGTAACGATTGGGGGACTGAAGGGATAGGCCATCACCAGGGAAAAGACGACAGCGCGGAACCAGAACTTGCAAGATCCATTGAACGCAGGAGAGCACATTTACATGGTCTACCCGTATGGCGGCGTGCAGTATCGGCCCACGGTTACCGGTACCAAAGGCATGGTTTCATCGGCTCATCCAATTGCTACGTTGGCGGGCGTGCGGACACTCATGGAGGGCGGCAACGCGATCGATGCGGCAGTGGCGGTTGCATCGTGTGTTGGCGCCACCGAAATCGGCCTCTCCGGGATTGGTGGTGTGGGTTGGATGCAGATTTACGATGCAAAGACCAACACCCACACCTGCCTCGACTACCAGGGGTGGAGTCCCGGGGCGGCTGATCGTGATCAGTTCAAATCTCCTGAGGAGATGCAAATTGGACTGAAGTCGATGATGGTTCCGGGATCGGCGGCCGGATGGTGCGCGGCTTTGGAGCGGTTTGGGACGATGGATCGTGCGAGCGTGTTCAAGCACGTCATCGCCATTTGCGAGGAGGGGCATCCCCTCACGGTGCATGCCGCCAGCATCATCAATCAATACATCTCCTGGCTGAACCGATTTCCGTCGTCGATGGAGTTTTTTTTCGGGAACGGTGAGTTGCGCCCGGGGAAACTTCACAAGCAGCCCGATCTTGCCAGGACATTCAGGCAGATCGTGGAAGGTGGAGCCGACGCCTTTTACACCGGCGACATTGCGGACCGGATCGTCGCCTTTTCCGACGAGAACGATGGCCTTATCACCAAGGAAGATCTTGCCGGGCTCGCTGTGGATTGGGTCGATCCCATCGGCATCACCTACCGTGACTTTCAAGTGTTTGGTCCCCCGGCTCCTTCCAGCGCGGTGCAATGGCTCCAGACGCTGAAGCTGCTCGAGGGGTTCGACACCGTTTCAATGGGGCACAACTCGGTCGACTACCTTCACACCCTCATCGAGTGTGAAAAGCTGGCCATGGTCGATCGCGTTGCCTACAACGTCGACCCTTCCGTGGACATGGAGTGCCTGCTGAGTGAGGACTATGTCGCCGGTCGACGCGAAATGATTCAACCCGATCGGGCGAATCGGGTGATCGGCGCTCGCTACAGCCGCACCATGGACGTCAATGTCCTGAAGCCGGGTGATCCTGGCCTGAAGGAGAGCACAACCCACTTCAACGTCGTGGACGCGGAGGGTAACGCTGTTTCGTCTACCCAGAGCCTGGGCGGATTTGGCTCTGGAGCGGTCGTGCCGGGCACGGGGATCCTGCTGAATGACTTCCTGTACTGGTTTGATCTCGATGCCGACAGCCCGAACGTGGTGGCGCCCCGGAAGAAGGTGGAGATGTGCCTCTCGCCAGGCATGATCTGGAAGAACGGCAAGGTCTTCTCCTGCATCGGAACCCCAGGCAGTCACGGCATTATGGAGACAACGCCACAGTTCATGAACAACATGATGGACTTTGGCATGAGCGTGCAGGCCGCGATCGAAGCGCCCCGAGTCCGCCCGCAGGAAGGCGTGCGGATGATTGCCGAGGGCAGGATTTCTACTTCGGTGGTTGAGGGACTTGCCGCCAGGGGGCATCTCGTTGAGCGGCTTCCCGACTTCTCGATGGCGTTTGGTGGTGCCCAGGGGATCATGATCGATCCGGACGAGGGTACATTCACTGGCGGCGCGGATCCACGTCGCGATGGCTACGCACTCGGGCTGTAGAGGAGAACGCAGATGAGCGCGATGCCGGGCAGGATTCGTGACGATTTCCCAATGCTAAGGGAATGGAACCATTTCAACTGCGGCGGGATGGCGCCGTTGCCGCGACCGGTCGGGGAAGAGCTGCTCAGGGTGCCGTCGATCGTGGTCGAAGAAGGGCCCTTCCGACTGCTCTCCTCGGATGACGAGTTCCTGGGGGTTGAAGCAAGTCGTGCCGCGCTGGCTCGCTTCATTGGGGCTGACCCTGATGAGATCTGCTTTACCTCCCAGTTTGCCCCGGCAGCCAACACGGTCGTGCAGGGGATCGACTGGAAGGAGGGAGATCATTTCATCGTTACCGATCAGGAGCATCCTGCGCTGCTGATTCCGCTGATGAATGCAGCCCGGCGGTATGGCTTGACCTACAGTCGGATTCCGGTGTCGAACAACCCGGATGAGATGCTCCAGAGTTTCGATGAGCTGGTGACGGACCGGACCAGGCTGCTCGCGGTGAGCCATGTGACGACCGATAGTGGCACCCGCCTGCCAGCCGAGGAGATGACGAAGCGAGCCAGGGAGCGCGGCATGCTCGTCATGTTCGACGGCGCTCACTCGGTCGGTCAGTTTCCGGTCGATCTTCACGCGCTCGATTGCGATTTCTACGCCATGGTTGGCTACAAGTGGCTACTGGGGCCCTATCCGTCTGCCGCACTCTACGTTCGCTCGGCGGTACTGAATGACCTGCACGTCACCTGGCCAGGCAGCCACTCGAACAAGGGTGGCGGTGTCACGATGGGCGTGGATGATCTCGACTGGGTCGATGGTGCCCGCAGATTCGAGCAGGGAGGACGCGCCTTCTCCTACGACACTGCCATGGGCGCTGGTGTGACCTATGTTTCCGAACTGGGTGTCGAGCGGATTCAGGATCATGCCCGTCACCTGTCCTCAAGGTTTCATGCCGGGTTGGCGGATATTCCTGGAGCACAGATCCACAGTCCGACCAACCCAAGTGACATGACCGGCATCAACACCGTGTCACTCGAGTCGATGGGCGGCACCGAGTTCTCCGCCACGCTACGGGAAAAGCACCGAATCGTGACGCGGCCGGCCCTGCGTGCCACCAGCGTGCGATTTTCCCTGGCCTGTTACACCGAGGAACGGGACGTGGATAACCTGCTCGAGGTGATTGCCAGCCTGGCCTAGTCCTGAGCGGCTGAGAATGACACCGGAGATGCCTTGCTGGCGCGCCATTCGGTGTCGGTCGCGCCTGCCTGTATTTGACGTTGTGCTCCGACGATTGCTGCTGCCTCGAATAGCCCGGGTCAGTCGGACTGCAGGGTGATCGAGACGGGGCAATGGTCGGAGCCCATCACCTCGGGGTGGATGGCGGCACCGGCCAGCGCGGGCACCATGGCCTCGCT
>JAEZJB010000327.1 GCA_023415845.1 Chloroflexota bacterium
AGAAGATTTCGAAGGCGATCCGCGACGAATTCAAGAAAGTGACTCCCCAGATCCAGGGCGACACCATTCGTGTCCAGGCGAAGAGCCGTGACGATCTCCAGGCAGTCATCACCTCGCTGAAGTCGGCGGATTACCCGGTGGCACTGCAGTTCATCAACTACCGGTAGCCACGCGAAACCACCTCGCGATGTTACGCCACCCTGCTACCGCAACTGGCAGGGTGGCGTAATCTCGTCATTGACTTGGAACTCGTGGCTTCTCAGAGGGAAGGCGTAAGCCGGTTGATTTCGGGGTGGACGCACGCGTCCGCAAACGAGAATCGCGTGCCCGAAAGCGGCACGCACGAGCTGTACCCGATGCAGGTCGGCCTTACCTGGGCGGCCGGCCGTTTGGTCGACGCCGCTCGGGCAGCACCTGGGCGACCTTCTCCAGCAGTTCGCTCTCGAGGGGAGAACCCACCGGAAAGACGCGAATCGCGGGTATGGGCCGTTCTGGCCACACACGCTGGAACATGACCCACTGCCGGACGCGAGGTCGGATACCCTCTTCCAGCACCTGCACCAGTTTTCTCATGCCAATACGCATGTCGGCTTCAAGGTCGCTGGTCTTCTCAATGGTGAATGTCGGCAGCATTTCCATTTGATGTCCACGCCGGGTGCGCCAGGTCATCACCGGCAGGACGATGGCACCGGTGTCGCGGGCGATCCGCACCGGGCCCGGCGGCAACGTCGTAGTCCGCCCGAAGAACTCGACGGTTCGACCGTTCTGAAAGAAATCCCGATCACAGACGAAGACCGCTATTCCCTTGTTTCGCAGGACGCGAATCGATTGCCGCACTCCTGATGGCGTGGGCTCGACCAGGGTTGCCCCACGGCTGCCGCGCAGATGGGTGACGCCGTCGAAGATGAATCGTGACGTCGTGCGGCCGGTCACGATCGTCAACTTGTAACCGCGAGCGCCAAAAATCTGTCCAACCGAGTCAAACGCTCCGAGATGGCCGGCGACAATGATCACCCCTCTCCCGGCTTCCAGCGCCCGGTCGAGCGGTGCCCAGCCGCCTTCGCTGGTGATCTCGAGGGTTTCGAGCAGCCGCTTCCGCGACAGTCGCCCCATGGTCATGAGATCGACGAAATTGCGGGAGCTCGTGCGGAAGATCGACCGAGTCGCAGCAGCGACAGCGGGATCGCTCGCCTCAACCCCCAGCACCTGAGAGACATTCGCTTCGACGTTGTCGCGATACGTGTGCGTCATGACACGGAACGAATCGCCGACCCGGTCTGCGATGGCGTACCGGACAAACTGCGGAATGAGCCAGAACACCCAGGAGAAGAGTTCCGCCAAAGCGATGGCAAGCCAGTAGCGAAACTCGTGCCGTTCTTCACGCTGGAACGAAGCCGGCTTTCTGGTCTCACTCATCGAGCGATCCGGCCAGGAATGATAAGGACCGCATCAGGCGGAACGCTCCCGCTCATCCATCTCCCGGATGAACGCCAGCGAGTCGACGAACACCGGTAACGCCCGGATAACCGTGAGCGCAACGGCGGCCCAGACCAACCCCCAGCCAAGCCAGCGAACCGCCTCCACACCATAGAACGAGCCGATAAACGTTCCCGAAGTGTCCTTGAATTCCCATGCAACCAGGCCGGTAAGGAAGACAAAGCCGGCAGATTTGGCCCAGCCGAAAAAACCACGCATGAATCGACCGGCAGTCAGCCAATGGGTCAACGGGGAACGCATCATGTTGTTCTCGCCGAACGGTGTCATACCCTGCATGAGTGACAAGGAGCGGAGGCCGTCGACGAGAAACCCTCTAGTCACAACGAGGAGTGGCACCCAGATCGGGACGAGGTCGAGATCGGCAAAGATGATCCAGAGTGCGTTTTCAACGACACGATCTCCGGCGATATCGAAGACCGCGCCGAA
Source organism: Chloroflexota bacterium (assembly GCA_023415845.1). Classification (GTDB taxonomy): domain Bacteria; phylum Chloroflexota; class Chloroflexia; order Thermomicrobiales; family UBA6265; genus JACCYX01. The sequence goes on from JAEZJB010000327.1 coordinate 1,924, forward strand.
TGCCGACGTGCTTCCTCGCTTGCGCGCGACCCAGCCGTCGAGACCGTCGCTGGCAAAGACGATGATGATGAGCACCATGCAGAGTTCGATGACCTGAACATCGCCGTGATAAATCATCCAGATCACGACAAACAGCAGGATCAGTCGACCCACGGTGATCATATTCGCCATGTTCGGACCATCCTGTGATTTCGGGCAGACATCAGACGCTGTCGCGGTGCGAGGTAGAAGGGAGGAAGGCGCGGACGCCACTCAAGTATCCCGCAGAGGGAGGAAACCCTCAAGGAAACCCGTGCAGACTGGCGGCGCACCTTCACCACTACTCCCAGCAATTGCGAGGCATCAATCCAGTTCCGCGATCATCGTGGCGGGATCGTCGGTGCAGATTCCGACAGCGCCAATGGCGGTCAACTCCTTCGCGCGGCCGACATCATTGACCGTCCAGACCCATACTCCAAGTCCTTTCGCCGCCACCTCACGCATGATCTCCTGATTGAGCATCCGATCGAAGGCATTGATCTGCGGAGCGCCGATCTCCAGGGCAGTCGCAATCACGGCATCCGAAATCGCGGCAGTCAGCGGCCAAAGCTCGATGTCCGCAGAGGTGTTCCGCACGTGGCGAAGTGCATCATGGTTGAATGACGAGATGGCGACGTGAAGGTCTGGATAGCGAGAGATGAGCGACAGCACTGCATCGCCGGCTTCCCCTGCCTTGATCTCGATGTTCAGATGTGTCTTGCCGGCGACCAGGTCAAGCACTTGCTCCAGCGTCGGGACCGGTTCGCCCGATCCGGCATCAAGTGACTGCAGGTCGGCCGCCGTCATTTCGGCGACCGCGCCCGATCCATTGGTCGTGCGGTCGACAGTGTCATCGTGGATGACCACCGGAACGCCGTCGACAGAGAGGTGCACGTCCAGTTCGATACCGAAGGCACCCAACTCAACAGCCCGGGCAAATGCTGCAAGGGTGTTTTCCGGCAGCTCAGCCGAAGCACCTCGATGCGCATAGATCCTCGCCATGGTCATGTTCACTCCCCAATGTTGACACGGATCGTATCAAGAATTATCATTCCAGTAGCGTTGTTTACTGGAGGCTCCTCGACATGGTTACCCGATTTTCCGAACCCCTTTTCGTTATCAGCGTGGCCGCTCGATTGGTGGAGATGCATCCACAGACTCTTCGCAAGTATGAGCGCGAGGGACTGGTCGCTCCATCACGGACGTCCGGTAATTTGCGTCTGTACTCAGATAGCGATATCGAGCAGCTCCGTCAAGTCAAGTACCTGGTTGAAAAGCGCGGTCTGAATCTCGCTGGCGTGCAACTTGCCCTCGACCTTACGCGACAGCTGCGCAAGCTGCAGCAGGCGCAGCGAAATGCCGCACAGGTCGACATCGACGCAGAACTTGACAAAATCCTGTGCGCACTGGGCTTTGTGGACCAGTCACGCATCAACAACCGAGAACAGGACGACGCCGCTGGCGATTGACGCGGTTGTCGTCTCCTTCCCTTGATCCTGACCTTACATCCTGACCCAATTGGGAGAGAGCACGAATGGCATCCAACCAACGATTTACCGAAAAGGCTCGCGACGCCATCGTCGCTGGCCAACGCATCACTGAGGAACAGCGGCTGGCGCAGTACGAGCCAGAGGCGCTGCTGAAAGCCCTCGCCACCCAGGATGGTGGAGTTGTACCGCAGGTCCTGCAGCGATTGGGCATCGATCCATTCGATATCGATCGCGAAGTCACGCAGCAGCTCGAACGTGCCCCGAAACTCCAATACAGTGCCGAACCGGTCGTCAGCCGCAGCCTGCAGCAGGTGTTGCAGCATGCCGAGGCTGAAGCCAGTTCCTTCGGCGACGAATTCGTATCAACCGAGCACCTGTTCCTGGGAATCCTCTCGGTAGAGCGGACGCAGGCCGAAGCACTCTTGCGACGGCTTGGCATTACCAAGGACCGCGTGTACGGCGTACTCACCGAGATTCGGGGCAGTCAGCGTGTGACGGACCAGAATCCGGAAGACAAGTACCAGTCGCTCGAAAAGTACGGTCGTGACCTGACCGAAGCGGCGAAGGAAGGCAAACTCGATCCCGTGGTGGGTCGCGACGAAGAGATTCGCCGGGTCATCCAGGTGCTGTCTCGCCGTACCAAGAACAACCCGGTACTGATTGGTGAGCCGGGTGTCGGCAAGACCGCGATCGTGGAAGGACTAGCGCTTCGAATTGTGCGGGGCGACGTGCCCGAAGGTCTACAGGAAAAGCGGATCATTTCGCTCGATCTGGGCTCGATGGTGGCAGGTGCGAAGTTCCGCGGAGAGTTCGAGGAGCGCCTCAAGGCGGTGCTCAAGGAAGTCTCGTCGTCGAATGGCCAGATCATCCTGTTCATCGATGAGCTCCACACGGTTGTTGGTGCCGGTGCGGCCGAAGGGTCAATGGACGCCTCGAACATGCTGAAGCCGATGCTGGCCCGTGGGGAACTCCACACCATCGGTGCGACCACGCTCGACGAATACCGCAAGTACATCGAAAAGGACGCGGCACTTGAGCGCCGGTTCCAGCCAGTCCTCGTCGGTGAACCCAGCGTGGAGGACACGATCTCCATCCTGCGCGGCTTGCGCGAGCGCTACGAAGTTCACCACAAGGTCGCGATCCAGGACAGCGCCCTCGTTGCGGCGGCGACGCTTTCAGATCGCTACATCAGCGACCGGTTCCTGCCAGACAAGGCCATCGACCTGGTTGATGAGGCGGCATCAAAGCTGCGGATGGAAATCACCTCGATGCCCGTCGAACTTGACGAGGCCGAGCGCCGCATCATGCAGCTCGAAATCGAGCGCGAAGCCTTGCGCAAGGAGAAAGATGAGGCGTCGCAACGCCGGCTCTCCTCTCTCGAAGAGGAACTGGCCAGCATCAAGGAAGAGCGCGACGCGCTTCGCTCGAAGTGGGATCAGGAGCGACAAGCGATCGCGGCCATCTCCGAATTGCGGGACGAGATCGATCGCACCCGGGTCGAGATCGAGCAAGCGCAGCGGGCCTACGACTACAACCGGGCGGCCGAACTGCAATATGGCCGCCTGAAGGAACTCGACCAGCAGGTGCTCGAACAGGAAAGGGCGCTGGCCCGACTCCAGGCGAGTGGAAAGCTGCTGAAGGAAGAAGTCGACGCCGACGACATCGCCGAAGTCGTGAGCCGCTGGACCGGAATCCCTGTCACCAGGCTCATGGAAGGCGAGATCGAGAAACTCGTTCACATGGAAGACCGACTGCACAAGCGGGTGGTGGGCCAGGATGAGGCCATCGCCGCCGTGGCGAATGCCGTCCGGCGTTCGCGCGCCGGCCTGGCCGACCCGCATCGACCGCAGGCGAGCTTCATCTTCCTTGGCCCCACTGGCGTCGGCAAGACGGAGCTTGCGCGTGCGCTGGCGGAGTTCCTGTTCGATTCCGACCAGGCAATCGTGCGGATCGACATGTCCGAATACATGGAGCGACATGCCGTCAGCCGGTTGATCGGTGCCCCTCCGGGCTACGTCGGATATGAGGAAGGTGGACAGCTTTCCGAGGCCGTGCGCCGCCGACCGTACAGCGTGGTGCTCTTCGACGAGATCGAGAAGGCCCACCCGGAAGTCTTCAATATCCTGCTCCAGGTGCTGGACGATGGGCGGCTGACCGACGGCCAGGGCCGGACGGTGGACTTCCGCAACACGGTCATCATCATGACGAGCAACCTTGGTTCGCAGTACATCAGCTCCACCGACGAGAGTCAGGAATCGGAAATGCGGTTCCAGGTGATGGAGGCGCTGCGGGCGAACTTCCGGCCGGAATTCCTTAACCGGATCGACGAGATCATCATCTTCCGGCAGTTGAGCCGGGAGCAGATCGGGCAGATCGTAGACATTCAGCTGGGCTTCGTCTCGGAACGTCTGGCGCAACGGGGCATCTCGTTGAAGGTCACGGATGCGGCGCGGGACATGATCGCCACGCTTGGTTACGACCCGGCCTTCGGAGGTCGACCGCTCAAGCGAGTGATCCAGAAGCAGGTGCTCGATCCGCTGGCGCTCAAGCTTCTCTCCGGAGAGATCCTCGACGGCGAGGACGTGGTGATCGACTGGCAGGAAGGCCAATTCACCTTCACCGGCTCATTGTCGGCGGCACCAGCTGTGGCATAAAGCCACCAAATACGACCGAAACCCCGGGTCGGCGTGCGCAAGCATGCCGACCCGGTTGTCTATAATGGCGATGCTGTTCGATCAGGCGGTTGATCGACACCGAATGGTCCCGGCCGATCTGCCGGGTAAACTGGAAGGTTACGATTGGAAGTCGTCAAATGGTTGATCCAGTCGGCTGTTGTGGTGGGATTTGTTGCCCTGACCATGATCGTGCTCGCTGGCCTGTTCATGATCGTTTTCTCGATCGCCGCTGGCATTGACCGGCGCATCAATCAATAACAACGCGGAACCCGGCAGCGGCGTGGATCGTTGCTGAATCAGGGACCCCAGCGTTCCCGGCTGATATAGTCACGATGGATGTCACTCTTCCGGTTCAGGACACCTTCGAAAGGACGCGTGCATGCTATCTTTCGGCTCGCTCAAGGCCATGTTGCCAGCACGGACACTGGTGGCAGCGGCGCTAACGTTCGGAAGCCTCACGGCCAGTCTCGTCCCCTCCTCCGTTGCAACCGCGCAGGCGTTGTCACCAGTGGCGGCATACGTCCCTGGTGATTCACTTTTCTACGCCGAGTTCGAACTCGATCTCGATTCCGACCAGTCGACGCTGGCCAGTGACCTGATTGAACGGACGAACCTCACCTCGCTGCTGGCCGAGACGGACGAGCAGTCGCTCGATGACGCGGTCGACACGCTCGAGCTCATCGTCGATGGCGAAGCAGCCGTGTTCGTCTCGGAACTCCCCGTCGACGAGTTGACCTCGGTGGTCGACATGACGACGGAAGCCACCGAACTGGGCATGGATCCAGCGACTGCAGCCACGGAGCAGATCCCGGCAGGATGGGCCCTGGTGGTCCACCCGACCGACGCTGAGCAGGCCTATTCGTTCTACTCCTCGCTGGCGTTTGGTGACATCGAAGGGGCGAATCAGGTTATCACGACCTATGGCGGCTTCGACATCGTGACCGTCGAGGCCGAGGACGAGTACGACACTCCTCTGGCGATGGCGCTGATTGACGACGTGATCGTGCTTGCCAGCCAGCCAGGCGACATCGAGCCGGTGATCGACACCGTCAACGGCGACGTTGATTCACTGGACAGCACGGCCTCCTTCAACGAGGTGCGCGACCACTTTGCGCCCGACCTGCTGTCATTTGCCTTCGTCAACGGTGAGGCGATAGTGGCCGAAGTCGAGGCCGAAGGCGGCCAGGAAGCGCTCGACTATCTCGAATCGCAAGGCGGCGCGCTGGACATGTTCCACGGCATAGGCGTGTGGGCCGAGCAGGACGGCTTCCACATGGAAACCATTTCCCTGCCTGGTGCATCGGGAGTCGTGCCGGACGCCACGATGTACACGGGTTCGCTGGCGGCCAACATGCCAGCCGACGCCATGATCTTCTCAGGCGGCATGGATCTGGGCAGCAACCCCACGGTGGAATCTGCGGCGCTGGTGATGGCACAAGGCATCATTTCCGAGCAGACCGGGGTCGACATGATGGCGACGCCAGTCTCGGACGCCGAAGCCTATGCGGATGAGGTCTTTGCCGAAGCCGAACAGTATCTTGGCTTCAATATCAAGACTGACGTGCTCGACTCCATGAGCGGCGAGTGGGCAATGGCCGCAACGGTCGGTGAATTCACTGGTGAGTCCCTGCCGGACTACTCGGTGCAGATGCTGTCTGAAATCACTGATGCTGCCGGACCGGAAGCGGCAGCAGAGGCGCTGACCGAGGAAATCGAGAACGCCGACGATCCGTCCGTGACTGTCTCGGTTCGCGAACTTGATGGCAACGAAATCACCGTGGTCGAGATGGCGAGTGACGGAACGACCATCACCCTGGAGTACGGTGCGGTCGGAGATTACTTCGCGATTGGCATCAATTCACCGCTGGAGTTCGCTACGGCCCCGGCATCCCCATCCCTCGCGGACGAGAGCGTCTTCAACGATACGTTCGCGACGCTTCCGCAGGACAACATCACCTCGGTCAGCTACATGAACCTTGGCCTGGTCGTGCCACTTGTGCAGGACGTAATCTCGATGACGTCGACGATGTCCGGCACCAGCGAGCCTGATGCGGACCCGGATTGCGCGAACTACGCGACGCAGGTTGAGGCGCAGCAGGCCTACGACGAAGACACGTTTGAGATGTGGAACCTGGACCTCGACTTCGACGGCGAGGCCTGCGAAGACTTCTTCGCACCGGAGGCAGCCGCAACGCCGGCGCCGGCGGATTCGGTGACCATCAACCTGCTCTCGGCTGGATCGGTCACATGGAATGATGGAACGGCAATTGGATCCAGCTCGGTGATCCTGATCGGGGGCTAACACCAGACTGGCCAACCGATCCAACAGGAAGTTGGGGACGTCTCGACGAGACGTCCCCTCTTTTCATCCGGCGGCAATGGTTACAGCAATCCTATGGAGCCGGTAGGGATGGTCGGATTTCGGGCAACCAGGGGAGGGCCCGAATTCAGAGAGTTGGAGATGCGTGCCGCGTGGCATGGGATAATCAGACGAACGGTCTACCTGCAACGTGGAAACTACCAGGATAACTTCATGGCTTTGAACATCGAACTTCTGCGTTCCCTCACTCAGACTCCCGGTATTGCATCGCGTGAGGACCAGATACGCACTGTGGTGGCTGCCGAGTTGGCGCCACTCGTTGATGAAATCTCGGTCGATCGGCTTGGCAACGTGATCGGCACGCGTCGCGGCGGTGATGGACCACGGGTTGCGATCGTTGCCCACATGGATGAGATCGGGTTCCTCGTTCGTCACATCGACGACAACGGGTTCATTCGGCTCCAGCAGGTGGGAGGATTCGATCCTCGCACGCTGGTCGCCCAGCGGGTCAACGTTCACCCCAGAACGGGCGAGGTGCTGGTGGGCGTCCTTCAACCCGCCACGAAGCCAATCCACCTCCTCAAGGGCGCCGAGAGCAGGGAACTCAAGCTCGATGACATATTCGTCGACCTGGGGATGAGTGCAGAGGACGTCAAGGCACGAGTGTCGATCGGCGACATGGTGACGATGCAGCGCGACCTGGAGCTCGTCGGCAATACGGTCGTCTCCAAGGCGCTGGACGATCGCGTCGGCGTTTTCGTGATGCTCGAGGCGATGCGAGCGATTGCCGACACATCCGCTACCGTCATTGCGGTTGCCAGCACCCAGGAGGAAGTCGGGCTACGCGGAGCGCGCACCTCTGCCGACCACGTTGACGCGGAGATTGTGATTGCTCTCGACGTGACGATTGCCGGTGACATTCCGGGTGCCTCACCCGATAGCTACGTGACGAAACTTGGCGGCGGCGCAGGCATCAAGTACCAGGACAGCAGCCACCTTCCGAACCTCGCCATAAACGAGCACCTGCAGGAGCTGGCCGACGCGAAGGGCATACCCTACCAGATCGAAGTGTTGCCAATGGGTGGGACGGACGCCGCAGCGTACCAGCAGGCGCGATCCGGAGCCTTCGTCACGACAATCTCGATTCCCACACGTTATGTCCACACGGTCAACGAGATGGCGAATGTTGAGGATATCCAGCATTGCGTGAATCTGCTGGTGGCATTCATCGAGGCGGCCGGTAGTCGCGAGTACGGATACTCCCTGGATCCATCGCTCGTAACCCGGGGCTGACTTCGTGCGTTGTGAGGGCAGAGTCACCCAGTACGTTTGACATCCATCCGTTCTGGTTTCAGCATCGAGAGGAGTTCCAGGTGAAGAAGCGTCGCCCTGTCGTGTTGGAACCAGAGGCAGCAAAGGCCGCCCTGGCAGGAACTGGAGCCTTCAGCCGCCGGTCTGCCGTCAAGGCTGCGGGTCTCGCTGCTGCCGCGGTGGCTCTCCCACTCACGGGCGCGACCGCTCGCCAAACTCCAGACGAAGGGTCAACTCTTCGCCTGCCGTTCTATCCGTACGGCCAGGCGATTCAGTTCGATCCGCATCGCATGCCAAACTGGGGTCCGTTCTGGACGATATCGCAGTATCTGTGGTCGGGTCTTCTTGGGTTCGACGAGCAGGGTGCCGTGGTGCTTTCGCTCGCCACTTCCTTCGAGCCGAACGACACTGCTGACGTCTGGACTGCGACCATTCCCGACAATCTGTCCTTCGCCACGGGTGAGCGGGTGACTGCACAGTCCTTCATCGATTCGTGGATGCGGGCAGTCGATCCATACCAGCCGGCGCCGATGAGCACGTTCATGGAGCTGGTCGAAGGCGTCCCCGCTCTCCTCTCCGGGGAACCTGTGGAGCCAGGCTTCACGGCAGTCGATGACCAGACCATCGAGATCACATTGTCCGGCCCGTTCTCATCGTTTCCCGCGTATGCGGCGACATTTGGATGGTCACTGGTCGATGTAGCAGCGATTGATAATGCTGGCGATCAGCTGCAGGCACCCGGCATCGGCCCGTGGCTGGTGTCGGATGTCTTTAGTGGCGAGTCGTTCACGTTCACGCCAAATCCGGCTACGCCGTTTGAGGTCGCCAGCGGCATCAACGCGATTACCTGGCAGGTCTTTGATGGTCCTGGCGCCATGGAACAGGCCCTGCAAGCGTTCGAGGCTGGCACGTTGGCGATTGCCGATGTGCCGGACGAACTTGTCGAGCAGGTGACCGGTAGCGAGGCATTGGCTGACCTCCTGGTGGAGATCGAGAATCCTTCGTCAGTCCTGGCTCTGGGCATGGACTTCAACCAGCCACCGTTCGACGATCTCCGCTATCGCCGGGCAGTTGCCGCGTCCATCGACCGTGACCAGTGGGTTTCGACACTTGGGGTTCCGAGCTTTGCGCCAGCGACCTCGATGGTGCCACCAGCCGTTCAGGCGACGGCGGGATACACCCCGGCTGAAGGTATCGCTTTCGATGCCCAACGCGCCAAGGATCTGCTTGGCGAAGCCGGCTACGATCCGGAGGGCGACAGCCCGAGCATCGTCTACTACCAGGCTGGTACCGATGGCGAGGAAGCAATCTCGCGAGTGGCAGCGCTGCTCGCGATGATCGAAGAGAATTCGGGGCTGGTCATCGAGCACGACACCTCCTTGTCGGCGGAGCAGATTCGGGCGTTGCAAACCGACAACGGCGGTCGCCAGCTCGATCTCGTCTGGTGGTGGAGCGATTCCGACACGCCATCGATGCTTGGTC
>JAEZJB010000371.1 GCA_023415845.1 Chloroflexota bacterium
GACGAGCCCTGCGGAACATAGCCGTCCATGGCGACCAGGGTGACGGCAATCGGGGCGGGCGAGCCGACTGCTGACCAGTTGGTGACTTCACCCTGCAGGAGTGGCGCGACCTGGGCGTTGCCGATACCGGGCAATGGCAGACGCGGTGAGGTCACCAGCGCGGTGCCAGCAGTCAGGCCCTGGGCCAGGCTGGCCCGATTCGGATCGACAGGACTCGCTGGCGCAGCCGCAGCAGAAAAGGCGGAAGCACGACCAAGGGCAGCAGCGCTGGCGACGGCAGCCCCGGACTTGAGCAGGGAACGGCGATTGGTACGACGCTGCTGGAGGGTTTCGGCGTAAGCCTGGAGACGTTGGAGATCGGTCTGGTGTGAGGTCACCGGCGCGTGTCCTTTGCTGCCGAGCGAGGCAATGTGACGCAAGCTGGAAAGGCAAACCGTCGACCATGAAATGGCATCGGCACGTCCAGCGGGATCGGTCCGTATTCTAATACGTACGGGATCGACATTTGGGGTCGGACCATGCCGGTCCGGATGCGGGCGGCCCTCCGCTACCGACCAGTGCGACCTGCATCACTCGGTGGGCGGGTATTGCCGGAAGTAGGCTTCGATGCCGGCGGCGTACGCCTCGGCGATGAGGCGCTGGTTGTCTGGCTGCACCAGGAAGATGGCGTCGGCATCGTTGGAGAGGTAGCCGGCCTCGACGATGATGCCTGGCATCTGACTGGGGGTGATCGACGCAAACTCCACTGCAGGTCCGGTCATGATGAAATGTTCGGCGGTGCCAGATTCGTATTGAACCGAGTTGATATCGGTATCGGGTCGGGCACCGAGACCCAGACCTTCCATATCTGTTCCGCGCATGGCCGCGTCCATCTCGCGAAAGACCAGACTGGCAAGCAACGCGTTCTGCTCGCCGAACTCCCGCTCGGCGGTATAGAAGACATGGAAGCCACGAACACCGCCGTCGGTAAAGCCATCGACGTGGACGGAGATCAGAACATCGGCTCCGGCATCGTTGCAGATGTTGATTCGGGCCTGCAATTCGTCGCGGTCGCCAGCCTGCTCGGGGTTCTGGGCATTGCTGCGCGTCTCGCCGTCACCGTTCACATCCTGGTCAAACGGGTTGACGGCGGCACCGCCGGGGCGGGTCATGACGACGAAGTAGCCACGGTCCTCCAGTTGTTCCTTCAGCATGTAGGCGATGCCAAGGTTGATCTGGGCCTCGGAGACGATGGGGGGATTGTAGGCATCGCTGCCGACATCGGACCGGTTCCAGCCCGTGTCCCAGCCGCCATGGCCAGCGTCGACACAGACGATGGGTTGGCCAGCCTCGGCCTGCGGCCCATCGTCAACGACGACATCGTCATCACCAGTCTCGAGTCCGGGGATTGAAGGTAACGTGCTGCTGGGGGTGGGCCGGATCGGCTCGCTTTCCTCGCCAAATGGCCCAAGCGGCGTAAAGAGCAGCGCGCCAATGGCGGCGAAGAGGCAGAGGCCGAAGATGATGAGCCAGCCATTGGTTGGCCGTCGTCGCTGGCGGCCGGGATCGTGGTCGTCACCCGGGAGCGGCGGCAAATCACCACCGCCTCCGCCGCTGGCAGGCGGTGCGTCGCCAACGGAATCACGCCACCTCGTACCGACGCTGGACCCGGCAACCACAGAGTCGGAGGGGTCGGCATCGGTATCGCCAGCGACAACCTCGGACGGTGCCGGGGTCTCGCGCGGACCGAACCGGGGCGCCCGAATCGCCTGGCGCTGCTCGTCGGAGAGGCCACGACGCTCTCGGGGAGACGTATCGGCTTCGGCCGCTTCACGCGCGAGTCGCTCGCGCTTGGCCAGTTCCCGTTCCTGCGCCCGCTGCTTCCGGCGTTCTTCCCGTTCGCGAGCACTACTCCAGCGTGAACCGCCGCCATCCCGTTCGCTCACGGGCGCGTCTCCATCACGCTGGCCGCACGGGACCAGTCCGTATCATCAAGTGGTGCCATTGGTCGCTTCACGCGCGAATACTCCAGAGATTGCAGGGAGGAGGGGCTCAAACCAGCACACTCCACGTCGATCATCCTGCCTGCCAGAATCTGGAACCCCGCCCTATAATGCACGCTCGACTTCACCGCCAGCCAGTGGCAGTGTTCCGGCTTGACGCCACCGGCCCGAAAAACCCCTGGATCAAGCGCTTGTGCCCGTTGCTCAGTGAGGATAACCGAAAGTCCGCCGCACTGGACGGTGGCGGTGCGTCCCAACCTGCCGTGGGCACCGGGCGACATGCGGCCTTCATTGATGAAGACGCCATCGCCAAGGTGGATCACGGTCCAGGGAGCAGTAACCGGGGGTCCTGAACTCTCGTGGGTGCGTCCGCCAATGGACAGGGTCAGGGTCGCTCCGACACCGGCGGAGTGACAGGCGGCGACGGAGAGGGGATCGTGGAGGGCAGCCAATGCTGCCTTCTGGTACTGCCCTTCAAGCAGGTGACGGAGGAGATGGGTTGCATCGCCAGCAGCACCCGCACCCGGATTATCGCAAATCTCCGCGAGCACGGTCGGCCCCTGACCTGCCTTACCCGGCAGTTCTGCCAGAGGCGTGCCACCAGACGTGAACTTTGAACGCTGTTCCCACCAGGCCGTCGCCAGCTCCTCCGCAGCCTGCCTGACGATCGCGGGATCGGCGCCATGGACAACGACAGCGGCCCCAGCGCCAGGGACATCGGCATAGGGAAAGCCAGGCACAAGCGATATTGACGTGATGCCGGCAGCCTGCCGCCAATGATTCGCCAGGGCAACCACCGGATAGAACGGCGAGGCCGGGATCGTGGCCTGGGAGAGGAGCGGCATCATGAGCGGCAGTTTCCGCCAGGCACGATGCAGGTTCATGGACCGATCGACGAGGTCGAGGCAAAGACGCATGGCCTCCTCACCGCGCTCGAACGTGTCGACGTGTGGATATTCCCGGTAGGCGACCAGCGCGTCGGTCATGGCGACCATGCGCTCGGTGAGCGTGGCGTGTGAATCGATGACCGCCACGAGCGGGGTATGCGGACCGATCTCCGCCCTGACCCTGGCCAGCAGCGTACCTTCGGGATCGGGATCGCTCTCCGTGACCATTGCGCCGTGCAGAAACAGCACGACACCGTCGACACCGGGCCAGGTGCGCCGACGGAGCCGGAGCCGATCGAGCAGCTCGGCGGACAGCCCGGCCCAGGTGTCATCCGTCACCGGCCCACCAGGCGTTGCCGAGGCGAAGATGAGGGGAACCAGCGAGACATCGCCGGCGGCGGCGACGGCTCCGGCAAGGGCACCGGGACCACGAGCGGCGGCGCGGATGAGATCATCCCCGCGCAACAGGGCGCGTTGCCGGAAGTCGGCCAGGGTGGTGAGGAATGGCGCGAAGGTGTTCGTCTCATGCATGAGCCCGGCGAGCGCAATGCGGGGACGACGATGGGGGACAGAGGTAGCGGACGACCTTTCCATCGCAGCATCGTACTCGACTGGTGCCAGAGAATCGCGTCATGCATGCTCTTTCCCCCACTCATGGCGCTGATACCATGACCGGAACACAGCGCCAGGCATATGAATGAAAGGACGATGGTTCCGTGAAGTTCGAGCAGCACCAGAAAATCCTCTTCATCGGTGACTCCATCACCGACTGCGGCCGCCGCGACGCCAATGCCCCGTACGGCAACGGCTACGTCAACCTGGTTCGAGCGCTGGTGACGGCGCGCTACCCGTACCTGGGTCTGAAATGGGAGAACCGGGGGATTGGCGGAAATACGGTGCGGCACCTGGCAGAGCGCTGGCAGGAAGACGTGATCGCCGAGCAACCTCACTGGCTCTCGGTGAAAATCGGGATCAACGACGTCTGGCGCTTCTTCGATCGAGGCGGAGAAGGGGCAGTCGCAATCGATGAATACGAAGACACCTATCGGATGCTGCTGAAGCAGGCGGTGGAATTCACCGGTTGCAAGCTGATCATCGCCGAGCCCTACATCATCGATGCCGACCACTCGAACCCGATGCGGGTGCAGATGGACCAGTACGGAGCGGTGGCGCGCAAGCTGGCGGTGGAGTTTGGGGCGGTGCAGGTTCACACGCAGGAGGCGTTCGACCAGGCGCTGAAGACGACCGCGCCGTCTGACTGGGCCGACGACAAGATCCACCCCAACCTGGAGGGCCACGGCGTGATCGCACTCGCCTACCTGAAGGCGATTGGCTGGGACCTCGGCGAGTGACGAGCGTTACCGTCGTCAACCTCGATGCCGAGTCGCTGGTCGAGTGCCTGGATGCCGTCGAACTGCTCTACCGGTTGGCGTTCGCGGAGGACAGGTCGACGAGCGCCCGCTTTCGGCAACGCCTGGTGGAGGAAGCCAGGATGTTTCCCGGATTCAGGTTCCTGCTGGCGCAGGACGGAACGGAGCCGGTGGGGTTCATCTATGGCTACCACCTGCAGCCGGACAACTGGTGGCCACAGATGATCCTGCCGGCCCTGCGTGCTGCAGGCCAGGAGGACTGGCTCGACGACTGTTTCGAACTAGTTGAGTTTGCGGTGGCCCCGGATCGGCAGGGCGAGGGGATTGGGAGCCAGCTGTACGACGCACTGTTCGCGACGGTCGAAGAGCCGCGAGCGTTGCTGGGCACTGATCCGCCACCGACTGCAGCACACCGGCTGTACACGAAGCGAGGCTGGATCACGGTGCTGGATAACTGGCGGATGACGCCAGACGACCCGGAAACGCACATCGTGATGGGGCTCGACCGGACGCGGCAGGTGCAGCCCACAGGGAATTGATGGCGGTGGGCGCTGGCTGTGGTACACAGGATGGTAGCGAAGAATGAACGGCCGGATAACGAAAATCCGGCCCACAACACAAAGGACGCTCCATGACAGAACCGCCACAGCAGTCCCGTCACCTCCAGGCCCAGCCGCCACTGACCGCCCAGCGAAGCCCGGAGGGGTCGGCGGGTCGCAGGGAAGTCGAACTTTACGTACGAACGTATACGACCCTGCTGCAGAGTTCGGGCGCGATCGGGGTTTCCTCGCTGGAGCCGGCCCACCTCACGGCCGAATCGTCGTTGCACGCGGGGGCGATGGAAGCCAAGCCGGACCTGAACGCCTTCCTCTACTCGGCAAACCGGATACCGGCCTGCATCGTCGAGATCCAGCACATCGTCCTCGGGCAGACGCACCAGGCCTTCGAGCGAGGCGGGTATTCGGAGCTGGACAGCTGGGAGATCGTCTCGGCACCTGGTCGCCGGCGACGGTGGCACTGGAACGGGACCGACATCCTGGCCGCCTACATTGCCTCGACCTCGGACCTGGACGACCTGATTCCATCGATCGTGGCCTACCAGATCGAGTGGAACAAGATGCACTACCTGCTGCGCGGCAACCAACTGGCGCGGGACCTGGTGCTGGCGGCAGCCGACGGCACCGAACTGTCGCGCGAAGAACTGCTGGTGGTGATGGAAGGGCTCCATTTCGACGAGAGTGACTGGGGCCGGTTGAAGGGTGTCTGGGGTTCGGCGTTCTGGTCCAACCTGGGAGCGGTGGCGCGGATTCGCAAGCGGATGGACCTGCGGATGCTGGGGGGCACCTATCTTGGGTATGCCCGATCGGCGCGGTCGTGGTGGCGACCGGTGGCGGAAACGGCGACCGAGAAAGTGTTACGAGACCGCCCAATCTACTTCGTGTCATCGAACACGCACTCGATTGCAAACACGCTATCGGGTGTCGCGTACCGCCGGGAAAAGGAACTCAAGGACTACATCCGCACCTCGAACCACAGCGAGTTGCTGCCCGAACTGGAGCGACTGGAATCGGGAGAGCAGCGAGCCTCGCTGGAGAACCTGCTCTATTTCACCGCGCGGCCGTACTTCCATGGTCCGGAGCGGGAAGCACTGCGGCGAGCGCGGCAGGCTGAGGAAGAAGAGGTCGGGATCCGGCACATCGAAGCGACCGGCCCGGTGGATGTGGGCGTGCAAATCATCGACCTCGCGAAGCTCGATCCAACCCAGTTCGACAAGCGGCTGGAAGGATTCGACCCGACCGACTCGGATGCGGTGATCATCAACATCAACTACCCGCTGGGGATGGGGGCGTACCACATCATGTCCCAGGTGGGTGTCTCGACCGACCAGTTGCGCGGTGTCTATATCCTGGGGAAAGCGGCGACCCTTAACGGGCGGATCGGCGACATCATGCTCTCGGACGTGGTATACGACGAGCATTCCGGAAATACGTACTGGTTCGACAACTGCTTTGGTTACGAGGATGTCGCACCGTATCTGATCTTCGGGTCGGCGCTGGACAATCAGAAGGCGGTGACGGTGCGGGGCACCTTCCTGCAGAACGAGGGTTATCTCGACTTCTACTACCAGGGCAACTACACGGTGGTGGAAATGGAAGCCGGCCCGTACCTCAGCGCGCTGTATGAAGACGTGTTCCTCGAACGGTATCCCT
>JAEZJB010000423.1 GCA_023415845.1 Chloroflexota bacterium
GTCCAGGGATTGGCTCGGTGCCAACGCGAGCACCATCGGCGATGACCAGACGCTCGGTTTCGATGGTCCTGATCCGGTTGGTGACCTCCCGGACGATCCAGGCGTAGATTTCGCTGCGACCAATATCGGCCGGGACTTTGGGTTCGTTGAGCAGGTTGAAACTCAATCGGTCAGAGGGAATGCCCTGGTAGCGCGCGGCGAAGGTTTCCCACTGAAAGCAGAAGGCATCGGCTGCTTCACGGTCGGTCCAGAGGTTGTACCGCTCGCCGGGTTGGGGATTGATGCAGTAGCCAGGGGCGGCGTGCATGTTCAGTGAGACATGTATGCCGAAGCGTTCACCCAGGCCGATCGCGCGATCGACCTTCTCCAGCATCGATTCATCTACGGCGTAGAGGTCTTCGGTGGGTGTCCAGAGTTGGTAGTCCATCGGGATGCGGACGAAGTCGAAACCCCAATCGGCGATCCAGCGGAAATCGTCTTCCTGAAAATCGCCGCTGCGGCGGTCGGCAGGACCGCGGCGCGAGAAGAGTTCGACGAGATTGAAGCCACGCCAGCGCGGCAGGACTGTCTGGGCAGGTTGATGGGACACGGCGGATGGGACCCCTGTGCGATGTTCGGACGGACTGGGTTGCACCCTATCCGAACCCATGAGGTCCCACAACCATCGTATCGGGCTCAGATCCCGGCAGAGTCACCCATCCGAGCCGGTCAGGACTTCGACATCCGGTCAAGGCGACGCTCGATGGCGGCGGCGTGGCCGGCTAACCCTTCTGCCTGGGCGAGCGCGATCGTCTGCCGACCGAGGCTGCTGATGGCCTCGCTGTTGGCGCCAAAAATGGAGATGACCTTCTGGAAGTCGGCGACGTTGACCGGTGATGAGAAGCGGGCGGTGCCGCTGGTGGGCATGACGTGGCTCGGACCAGCCGCGTAGTCGCCTAGCGCTTCGGGGCTGTCTTCGCCGAGGAAGACACCGCCAGCATTGCGGACCTGTGGCAACAGTCGCCAGGGGTCGGCGACAAGCAGGCAGAGATGCTCGGGAGCATAGACGTTGGCGACGTCGATGGCCTCGTTCAGGGTCTCGACCACTGCGACCACGCCATTGGTGGCAAGGGATTGCGACGCAATATCCGCACGGGGCAGGAATTCCAACTGGCGGTCCAGTTCATCTGGCAGGGCGTCCGCGAGGCGTCGGGAGGTGGTGACGAGAATGGCGGATGAGTCCACACCATGTTCGGATTGAGCCAGCATGTCGGCAGCGACGAGTTCAAGATCGGCGGTGTCGTCGGCGACCAGGAGGGTTTCCGTCGGACCGGCGATCTGATCGATGTCGACGACGCCGAACACCTGCTGCTTCGCCAGGGCGACGAAGATGTTGCCTGGACCCAGGATCTTGTCGACGTGCGGAATCGACTCGGTGCCATACGCGAGGGCGCCGATGGCCTGGGCGCCACCCACGGCAAAGACCCGATCGACGCCAGCGACTTTGGCGGCGGCCAGGATCACGGGCGCGACGCGGCCGTCACGACCCGGCGGGGCCGCCACGATGACTTCCTCCACACCCGCGACGCGAGCCGGAACCGCGATCATCAGGAGCGAGGACGGGAGTGCTGCCGAGCCACCCGGCGTGTAGATGCCGACGCGCTCGAGCGGACGCACCAATTGACCGAAGATGCCTGTTGCCTCTGGCTCGATCCAGGTCGGGCGCGTCTGTTTCTGATGGAACTGCCGGATCCGGTCGGCCGCCACGGTGAGCGAGTCCTGGAGATCCGGATCGAGCGAATCCCAGGCGCTGTCCCACTCGGAGTCGGGTACTTCGAACTGGTCAGGCGCCTTGCCATCGTAGGCGGTGGTGTAGTGCCGGACTGCCGCGTCGCCTCTGGTCCGGACATCGGCGATGATGCGGTGGACCACCTCCGAGGCGGAAAGGGACTCGCCGAAGACTTCCTCGTTGCGGCGCGCGAAATGTTCGGGCATGACGAGGTCATCCTGGCCGCCACGCCGGGTCAGGCGGTCCCGGGCCGCGCTGACCCCGTCAACTCGCGAAATCATGTTGAACTGCCCCCTTGTGCCTCGGTCTTGCGGAACGATGTAAGTGCCAGCAGCCGTCCTCGCTCGGTTACGACATCGACGGCGTGCTGGTGAATGCACCGATCAGGCCCGAAGCGAACCCTGAAGCTGGGTGGTAATTCCCCGCTCGATGCGCTTGCGAACCTTGGTCAATTCGGCGTCGGTCAGGGCGCGGTCTG
Organism: Chloroflexota bacterium; assembly: GCA_023415845.1. Classification (GTDB taxonomy): domain Bacteria; phylum Chloroflexota; class Chloroflexia; order Thermomicrobiales; family UBA6265; genus JACCYX01. The sequence goes on from JAEZJB010000423.1 coordinate 2,247, forward strand.
GCGCGGTGAAGGTCAGGCGGTACGCGAGGCTGCGGTTGTCGTCACCGATCTGCGGCCCTTCAAAGACATCGAAGAGGGTGAGGCTGGTGAGGAGCGGCCCGGCGTTCTGGCGAAGTGTGTGCTCGACCTCGGCTGCGGGTGTGCTGCGTTTGACGATGACGGCAAAATCCTGCTCAACCGGAAGGAAGCGGGCGACCCTGACCGGATCGGTGGTCCGCCCTGCGCGGATTTCGAGCATGCGAGCAAGGTTGAGTTCGGCGACCACGACGCGGACTCCTTCGATGCCGAGTTCAGCGGCGAGTTGCGGATGCACCTCTGCCACGATTCCGATTCGCTCGTCCTGCACGGAGATGCTGGCGGAGCGCCCTGGATGAAGTGCCGGGAACTCGTAAGGGGTCCAGATCGCGTCTTGCAGATGGAAGGTCGCGAGCAGGTCCTCGACCATCCCCTTGGCGTCGAAATAGTCGAGCTGGTCCGACGCCTCGGCTCGCGGATGGAAGCGATCGAAGGGATGGCGGCGTCCGGCAAGCACGATCGCAACCGTCGAGGGTTCGTTCGGAAGCAGATTGGGGTCGGTGCCAAGGTAGACCTGGCCGATTTCGAACAGGCGGACACCGGACTCGTGCTTCAGATTGCTGGCGGCGGTGGAGACCAGCCTGGGGAGGAGGCTGGGGCGCATGACGTCGTCTTCGGCCGGGATCGCATTGCGGAGCCGGACGAGGGGCGAGTCCTTAAGGGTGTGAGCGAGGCCCGGTCCACCGTCGAGATGCCACCGCTCGATGTCGGCCATGGAAAGCGTGACGTAACTGCGGGCTTCGAAGCAGCCGGC
>JAEZJB010000093.1 GCA_023415845.1 Chloroflexota bacterium
GTCTACCAGCACTTCATGCTCGTCGACTCGTTTACCGTCGCCGAGAATATCGTGCTGGGCCTGCCATCCACCGGCATGAGCCTCCACCTCGATGAAGCATCGGCCAAACTTCGGGATTTCAGCCAGCGGTATGGGCTGGCCATCGATCCTGACGCTCGCATCTGGCAGCTTTCGGTGGGCGAGCAACAGCGGGTCGAGATCATTCGTCTCCTCATCCGCGGCGCCACCACCCTCGTCTTCGATGAACCGACGGCAGTGTTAACTCCGCAGGAAAGTCACGACCTCATCCGGACGCTGCGGGCGCTGGCCGCCGAGGGCTACTGCGTCATATTCATCTCGCACAAACTCGACGAGGTCACGGCCGTCGCCGATCGGATCACCGTTATGCGCCACGGCCGCATCATGGATACCATCGATGCCGCCGGTGCCAGCCGCCGCGAATTGGCGCGCATGATGGTCGGACGTGAGTTGGCCGCCGCCTTGCTGGACGAGGAAGACGTTGCCGCCCAGCGCATGGGCGATGTCACCCTGAGCCTGAATGACGTCCACGCGCTGGGTGACAAGGGGCTTCCGGCCCTCGACGGCATTTCACTGGAGATCCGGTCCGGGGAAACGCTCGGCATCGCTGGCGTGGCCGGAAATGGCCAGCGCGAACTCGCCGAGGTCATCACCGGGCTTCGTCATGTCACCGCTGGCACCGTGACCTTGCGGGGGCAGGACGTCACCAACGGATCGCCACGCGCCATCGCCCGCGCTGGCATGGCCCACGTGCCCGAAGATCGTCTGGGCATGGGACTCGTTGGGTCACTGGACCTGTCGAGCAACGCCATCCTTCGCAACTACCGCCGCAACCCGATTTCGCGTGGCGCCATGCTCGTCAAGGGAGCGATCGACCGTTTCACTGATGGCCTCATCACCAGCTACGATGTCCAGCCTGCCAACCGGAATGCACGTGCCCGCGACCTCTCGGGCGGCAATCAGCAAAAACTCCTGATCGCTCGCGAATTGGCCGGTGAACCGGCTGCCATCGTCGCCGTCCATCCGACGCGCGGCGTGGATGTCGGCGCCTCCGAGGCCATTCACGATGTTCTCCGTGCCCAGCGACAGCGTGGCGCGGCAACCCTCTTGATCTCCGAAGATCTCGAAGAACTGATGCACCTCTGTGATCGCATTGCCGTGATCTACGAGGGACGTGTGATGGGAGTGGTGCGGCCCCACCAGGTGGATGCAGCGACGATCGGGTTGATGATGGCTGGAACTCGCCTGGACGAGGTGGTGGCATGAGCGTGGTCACGGCGTCCTCCGGTCCTCCCACTGGCGGTTGGAAGCTCGAGCGTGTCTCAAAGCCATCGTTGGCGGCTCAGGTGCTTCTCCCGATCCTTTCGATTCTTGCCGCCCTCTTGGTAGGTTCGGTCATCATCTGGCTGGCTGGCGAAAACCCACTGACTGTCTACCGCACCATGCTCGATGGAGCGTTCGGCTCCTACTACAAGCGGTCGGAAACCCTCGTCAAGATGATCCCGTTGCTGCTCACAGCCCTCGGGGTGGCAGTGGCATTTCGCATGCAACTCTGGAATATCGGGGCCGAAGGGCAATTCTACTTTGGGGCGATCTTTGCCACCTGGGTGGCCCTCTTCGCCCTTCCTGACGCTGGCCCCTGGCTGGTGATTCCGGCCATGGTCGTCGCTGGTCTGATCGGCGGTGGGTTGTGGGGTGCGATCCCGGGTGTGTTGCGCGGATTCCTTGGCGTCAACGAGACCATCACCTCGCTAATGCTGAACTACGTCGCCATCCTTTTCTCGTCGTGGTTGGTGCATGGGCCGTGGAAGAATCCCCAGGGCTTCGGGTTTCCGGGCACGGAAACGTTTCCTGCCGCCACCTACCTTCCCACCTGGGGGAACACCCGCGTTCACCTCGGGCTCGTGTTCGGCCTGGTTGTTGCTGTCCTGCTCTACGTCGTGTTCCAGCGCACCCGCTGGGGTTACGAAATCAGGGTGTCCGGTAGCAACGAGCGCGTCGCTCGCTATGCTGGCATGGCCACGGCCCGCAACATCGTCATTGTCTTCATCGTCTCGGGCGCGCTCGCCGGGTTGGGCGGCATGACCGAGGTCAGTGGCATTGCCCACTCGTTGCAGCGCGAACTCTCACCTGGATACGGCTACACAGCCATCATCATCGCCTGGCTGGGACGCCTCAATCCGTTCGGCATCATCGTGGTCGCCTTCCTGATGGCCGCCCTCCAGGTCGGCGGTGACCAGATCCAGCTCTCGCTCGGCCTGTCGTCCGCGGTAGCTCCCATGCTGCAGGGCATCATCCTCTTCTTCCTCCTCGGTGGTGACCTCCTTACCCGGTATCGAATCGTGCGGCGCACGGCAGAGGTGTCCGCATGAGCGACGTGTTTACCCTGTCCTTTCTCACCTCCGTTCTCGCTGCCGCCATGATGAGTGGTATCGCCATCCTGTACGCCGGCTTGGGCGAGACCCTTGCCGAGCGGTCGGGTGTGCTCAACCTTGGCGTTGAGGGCATGATGCTGATGGGTGCGCTGGCCGGCTTTGCCGTTTGCACCTGGACTGGCTCGGCCTGGGTGGGCCTGCTCGGCGCACTCCTGGCGGGAGCGGCGATGGCGGCGATTCACGCCGTGCTTACCGTGACCTTTCTCGCCAATCAGGTCGTCTCCGGTCTGGCGCTAACCATCTTCGGCGGCGGGCTCTCGGCATTCCTTGGGTCATCGCTGGTCGGCAAGCCGGCCCCCGATCGGCTCGGCCGGATCGACCTTCCGCTGCTGGGCGACATTCCCGGCATCGGCAACATTCTCTTTAACCAGAACGCCCTTGTTTACATCGCCTATGTGCTGGTCCCGGCCATGTGGTGGTTCGTCTACAAGTCGCGACCAGGCCTGAACCTGCGTGCGGTCGGCGAAAATCCAGCCACTGCCGATGCCATGGGCCTGAACATTTCCCGCATTCGCTATATCTACGTCATGATCGGCGGCGCCTTTGCCGGCCTCGGCGGCGCTGCGATCTCGATTGCCACCAACCCTGGCTGGTCGGAGGGTATGACGGCCGGCCGCGGCTGGATCGCTGTCGCGCTCGTTATCTTCGGGGGCTGGAATCCGGCACGGGTCGCCTTCGGGGCCTTCCTCTTCGGCGCGGTCGAGGCTGGCACATTCCGGCTTCAGGGCGTCAACGTCCCTGTCTCGGCTTTCTTCCTGAACATGCTCCCCTATCTCTTCACTGTCGCCGTACTTGTCTTCTCCACTGTGCGCACCCGCCACCAGCGCATCGGCCAACCTGCCGCGCTCGGCCGTGCCTACGTCCGCGAAGAACGCTGATCTCACGGGCGCTGGCCCCGATGACCAACTCGACGTCGCCTGCGTCGAATGAACGTGTCGTGATGCAAGCAACTCCCGGGTCAGGCGCCACCGGAACCTTCGAATGGAACCATTGTCGTGAATGAAGAATCTGCGGGGCGCCCGCCCCTGGCCGAGGATGGAACGGAACTTCGTCGCTACGAGCGTCGGCACGAGGCGGTCGAATCCAGCCCCGCCTTCGAACCGCAGCCGATAATCGCGCCTGCCGACCTGCCTGCGGCGATTGCTGCCTCCAGCCTCACCCCGGGAGCGAGCGCGCTCCTCGCCGGGCTTCTCCGGTTGGGCCGTCCTGCCATCTTTGGCGGCGGCGGTGCCGGTATTGAGTACGGAGCGCTGCTCAAGACAGCGGCTCGTCCCGATATCATGGGCCTCCATGCCCGAGAAGTTGCCGACCATCTGCGCGAGCGCGAGGTCAACCTCCTCATGGTTCCCGGCATGTCTGGCTACCCGGTGGGTGCGATGTATGCGGCCGTGGCCGGCGTCCCCGCCCTGCTGCTAAAGAAGCAACGCCATAGCTCGGCCGCCGCCAGCACGCGCTACCCGGCCGGGTCGTTCGTCATCCCCTCCTACACCGGGGAGGGTGACGTCGTGATGAGTGCCGATCTCGTTGCCCTGCGCGACATCGTTGCCACCATCCTGGCTCCGCAGCTCGTCGCCCAGCGTGACGCGCCGGAGGTGACGCTGGTCATTCGTGTTGCCGGGGCCGACGACATCATCGATAAGGCAACCATGAGCCAGGCTGTCAGCGAGAGCGCGCTCGTCGTCGGCCAGGCGGCCCTCGACCAGTTCGTGGCCGAACATCGGGCGCGCACTGGCGACCAGCGGCCGATTTCAGGCACGGTCGAGGTTGTTGCCTGGGTTACGCCCCTCATCAAGGGCTACAACCGTCCGCAGGAGCATCTGCAGCGTTGTTTTGGCATCATGCCATTCGCGGGACTCAACGTGACGGCGGTGACGGTCGACCCACCGGCCATCGGCATTGACGGCCTCGGTCTTGTCGCCTTCAGCCAGCAGCCGGAAGACCCGACGGGCAGCTGACGTCCGCCACTTCCACTGGGCAGTTAAGGAAGGGCTAGACCGGTCGGTCCGAAGTGATCTCGACGTTCGGCAGGCCAGTTGCGCGCAGCAGCACGCGCGTCACCACCTGGTCGGCAGCTTCCACCCCGCTCCAGTCACCATACTGTCCCTCCACCGCCACGAAGATCGCAATTCCCGCCCCTCGTAATTGGCAGACGGTCGATCCCGCCGGCAGGGTATAGATCCGGGTGATGCCCGAAGCCCGGCTGACCGTGTCACAGCCAGCGGGCGGAGCGATCTCGTTGAGCGCCTCGCCCAATCGCAGGTCGGCTTCCCACTCGGCCATCATCATCAGCTGCACCGCCAGCACGGCATCTTCCACCTGGTTCGTGGGGGCATCGGTCACGGAAAACGGCAGCACGATCACGGTCGCACGGCTACCGCGCGGACCAACGTACGTAGCGCCGCGCCCTTCGCCCGGGAACACGCGCGAGCTTGCGTGCTCGTAGTCCGGAAGCACCGACCGGGCATTGCCGGTCCGCACCAGCGACCATCCGTCTCCCAGTGCATCGGCAGGCGGCAGGAACCGGCTCAGGTCTGCCTCCGACCGGCGCACCGCCCGCGTCCCGGCTCCGGCTTCCTGCGGCGCGACGATGGTGATCGTCCCTTGCATCCCGCCTTGCTGGTGGCCCGGCACCGAACAGTAAAACGTGAACTGGTCTCCCGGCCGCACGTCAGTTGGAACCTGGATCAGTTTCAATTCACCGGCCGAAATCGTTTCGTTGATGCCCCAGTCGTCCACCACGAAGTGATGCTCGAGCACCCCGCCGTTGCGCACTTCGATGAATTGGCCAGGCTGGGCCTCGATCGCCGCCGCCGACCAGCTGAAATCGTCACCCGTTTCCAGCACGATCCGTTCCAGGCTCTCAGGCTGGGTCGACGACGCAGCGTCCCGCGCCGCCTGCGGAGTCACAATCGTGATCGTCCCCGCCTGCCCCAGCGCTTCGTGGCCCGGCTCGCTGCAGAAGAAGACGAATTGCTCTCCCGGCACGAGGTCTGTTGGAACCACAACCTCCACCGTTTCCAGGGTCGGCAGCACCACGTCCACCCCCCACTCGGTGACGGCGAAGGTGTGAGACATCGCCCCTCGATTGGTGATCAGGATCGTTTGGCCCGGCGCCACCTGCAGGTCGGTCAGCGACCAGCGATAGTCATCGAGCGCGTCGAGTTCGAGGGGAGGAAGCGTCTCGTCCGCCTGGCCGGCCGCCGCGGAAATGGGGAAGTGCCCACCACTCCACGAGCCGCCGAGCATCCCGAGTACCACCACGGCCAGCACGACGCTCCGCACAATTCCCACCTGGCCGGAACGTCGTCTCCGCATGGGACCTATCGCGTCTCCAGCCGACCGAGTCGGCCGTATGCCAGGGCGGCTTTCAGGATCGATCGCACTTCATTCCGCAGTGATTCGGGCAACGACGAGTCGGCCAGCAGCGCCGAGAGATCCACCAGCAGTGGATCATCCCACAGCTCCGAGCGGTACCCGGCCGCCGCCAGCAGCAGGTCGCGATCCGCCAGGGGCAGGGCCATCGTTTCGGCCAGCATCAGCACGGTTTCCCGGTCAGGATGCCGCGAGCCCTGTTCGAACCGGGTAATCGAGCTGGGGTCGAGCCCGGCCCGCTTGGCCAGGTCCGCCTTCGACCAGCCGCGGGCGTCCCGCAACCGTTCCAGCATCACCGGGAAGTCACCTGTGCTTCTTGCAGGTGTCGACACCGGCGCAACGATGGCAACTGAGTCCTCCCGGGTGATGTCGGTTTGGCTGAGTACCTGATCATCCATCATGAGGAATTCCTGCCTGCACATCCTGAACTTCCGCTGGTGCAATGGTACCGTGTGCGGGACGCTCGGGGGTCGCCCTGTGGAATCGAGACGGGCCATGCCCGCCCGGAGAGAGGAATCCTGTTCGTGACGAATTACTGGACCGGCAAGCTCGTGCGCCTCCGCCCCGTCGAGCCCGGCGACGCCGCTGCCCACTACGCCTTCAACGACTCGCTGGACTCCGACCTCATCGACATGCGCTATCCACCCGCCAGCCGCACCATGGTCGAGGAGTGGTCCGAGCGCAAGGGCCGCGAAAGCTTCGAGGACCAGAACTTCAGCTTCCAGATGGTCGATCTCGCGTCAGGCGAACTTGTCGGCGGTATCGCCACCCACCACTGCGACCAGCGCACCGGCGTCCTCAGCTACGGCCTCCACGTCTTCGCCGAACACCGCGGCAGGGGCTATGCCTCGGACGCAATCTGCCTCGTCCTCCGCTACTACTTCCAGGAACTCCGCTACCAGAAGGCCAACGTCGGAGTCTACGACCTGAATGAGCCGTCCAAGGCCCTCCATCGCCGCCTCGGCTTCGTCGAGGAAGGCCGGCTCCGCCGCACGGCTTTCACGCGTGGCGCCTGGTGGGACCTGCTCTGGTACGGCATCACGGTCGAAGAGTTTCGCGATCTCCATCCCGACTACTGGATCGGTCCTGCCTGATCGGGCATGACACTCGCTTCCAAACGTGGGATGCTCGAACCACGCGTTCCGAACCGGAGCGTGGTGCACCGTTACCCCACACAGGCAGGAGTCCTCACCCGTGTCGATCAAGATTGCGATCTCGTCCTACTCGTTCCACCGCTTCGGAGGTGGTCCCGAAGGGAACGATGTCCCCACCCTGGAGTCGATGATCGACCGCTGCGTGGTGTTCGGCGCCGATGGCATCGAACTGCTCTGGGAACACCTCGTGCTCAACGACGCAACCTCCGCCGAGGCCCTCGCCCGCCTGCACCAGTACGCTGCCGTGCGCGGCATCACCCCCGTCACGGTTGCCGCCTCCCACAACCCGGTTCAGGTCACCCCCGAGGCCCGCGCCGCCGAACTCGACAAGCTGAAGGGCGCCATCGATGCGGCCTCCGCCCTTGGCGCTCCATTCGTCCGCGCCCTCGGTGGGCGCTGGAATACGGCCTCCTCGTTCCAGGAACTCTGGGACAACAACGGCGAGGAGCCAGCCGCTGGAGGCTACTCACTCGACCAGAGTTACGAGTGGGTAATCGAGGCACTGCGCGATGCGGCGGCCTACGCCGGCGAGAAGGGCGTCACCCTCGTCCTCGAAAACCACTGGGGTCTCACCGGCACCCCCGAAGGCTGCAAGCGCATCCACGACGGCGTCAACTCGCCCTGGCTGAAGTACGTGCTCGACACCGGTAACTTCTTCCAGCTCGCCGACCCCTATGGAGCCATGGAGGTCTTCTTCGACGATCTCGCCATACTTCACGCCAAGGTCTACCTCGGCGGCGGCCTCGTCGTCTCCCCCGATATCGACTACGGCAAGGTGGCCCAGCTGCTGAAGGCGGTCGGCTACAACGGCTACGTCTCGATCGAATTCGAGGGGCGTGCGCATCCCAACGAGGGTATCCCCGACGGCATGCTCATCATGCGCACCGCCTTCCGCGACTAGGCCCAGTCCCGTCGGCCAGAACGCCCCTCTTCCAGGCTTGGAGGAGGGGCGTTCTTCATCTCAACTCATACCGCTGCATCAGCGACCTACAGCAGTACCCGCGAGTAATACACCGGTTTGCCGGTGACGCCGAGATCGACCCGGAACAACGATCCGGCGAGGTTGCCTTCGACCTGACCACGGTCCGGCCCGCCTGCCGTCGTCACGTACGCCGTCCGCAGATCCCGCGCGCCGAACGCGATGCTCGACACCTTCCGCACCGGGAACGGCACCTTGCCAATCAGCGTCCCATCGGGTGCATACCGATAGACGCCATACCCGTCCCACCTCGCCGACCAGATCGTCCCCTCCGCATCGACGCACATGCCGTCGGGGAACCCAGGTCCGTCGCTCGTGTTGATCAGGTCTTCGCGCTCACCGGTTTCTCCGGTCACCGGGTCGAGTGAGATCGTCCAGATCACCTTCCGGTTGGTGTCGGTGTAGTACATCGTCCGCTCGTCATGCGTGAACCCGAAGCCATTCGAACAGCCAATGTCGTCGAACAGCATCGTCAGCGAACCGTCATGGTCCAGCCGGTACAGCCGCCCCGGAATCTCGCCCGTCGGCATCGTGCCGCAGAAGACCTGCCCACCCGGCGCTGCCACGACGTCGTTGAACCGGCTGCCTTCCTCTCCTGGAATTGACGCCACAACCGTGGTCACCGTGCCCTGATGCAGCCGCAATATCGTCCCGAACGAGCAGAACAGCAGGATCGCGCCATCCTCCTGGAAGGTGAAGCCGCCAATTTCGTGGTCGTGCTGGTACGCCAGGTCATTCGTTCCCGCCGCCGGGTCGTACCGGTAAAGGCGGCCCGCCGGGATATCCACCCAGTAGAGCACCTGTTCCCTTGGGTGCCACAACGGCCCTTCGCCGGTTTCGCACGGCAGGTCAACCACCACCTCCGGCGCGATGGTCTCGATGATGGGGGCGTCTTCGTTCAGCATCTCTGGTGATTCCTTTGCAGGTGGTAAATCTTCAACTTATCGCTCGTAGGCCCAGCGCATGATCAGCGGTTTGCGCCGACGCGCGTGTTCGATCAGGCCCGCCCGGATCTGCGGCGGTACCGGACCGAACGGCAGCCGCGTCGCGTCACTCGCGATGATCCCACCTTCCTTCATCAGGATCTTGGTCGCCCGCAAGCCGCATTGCCGGTTCTCGTAATGAATCATCGGCAGCCACGCTTCCCACAATGCCGTCGCCTGTTCCCGGTCCCCCGCCAGCCAGCGGTGGACCACGTCCCGCAGCACCTCCGGAATCATCGAGCTCGGCATCGTTCCCGTGGCCCCCGCCTCCAGGTCGGGAATCAGCGTGATGCTCTCCTCCCCATCGAACGGACCTGGCAACGCCTCACCCGCCTGGTCGATCAGCGCGCGCAGCTTGGCGGCCGCGTTCGCCGATTCGACCTTCACGTACTGCACCTGTGGTATCTCCCTCGCCAGGTCCGCCAGCAGTGAGGCGGGCAGCGGCGTCCCACTCATCGGCGCATCCTGCACCATGATTGGAATCGAGATCGCCTCGGCGATCCTCGCGAAGAACGCCTTGATTGCCTCCGGCTCCGCCCGCAACGTTGCTCCGTGGTACGGCGGCATCACCATCACCATTGCCGCCCCGGCCTCTTCCGCCGCCCGGCTCCGCTCCGCCGCGATCCGCGAGCTGTAATGACTCGTCGTGACGATGATTGGCACCCGGCCGTCCACCTGCTCGAAGGCGGCTGTCTGCAACTCCTCCCGTTCGCGGTCGGTCAGCGCGAACTGCTCCGAGTAATTCGCCAGGATGCAGATCGCATCCACTCCGGCATCGACCAGGAAGTCGAACACCCGCCGCTGGCTTTCGATATCCAGGGACTCATCTCTCGCAAACGTAGTCGGCGCAATCGGCATTACGCCGCGCAGGGGCTGGGCCAGTGGCATGTCGGTTCTCCTTTCGGTGGGCACGTCGCGTCGATTTCCGTTTGGGCGCGGAGTACAGATTTTCATCCTCCCATCGGTGACCACGTCTGTCCAGCAAACCCATATCGGCCCTCAGAGCCATCATTCCCTCGAATGTGCCGCAATTCGCTCTGACCCATATGCAATCTGCACATTTTTCCTGTTGGCATTCGTGAACCCTGCACCTAGTTGCCGGAATTGACCAGTTTTTACACTGCGAACAGTCCACACACCGGTGTGTGAATTGTGCAAAGTGTGCACCGCCAGTAACGGAACGGTACCTGTGGGGTGCTGGTTCACACTCCGGGGAGGAGCGGTTCATGGTCGACGCGGGCAATACCGCCTGGGTACTTACATCGGCAGCCTTGGTGATGCTGATGACCCCGGCACTCGGTTTCTTCTATGGTGGTCTGGTCAGCCGCAAGAACGTGCTTTCCACCATCATGCACTCGTTTTTCATCCTCGCGCTGATCTCGGTCGTCTGGGTGCTCTGGGGCTACACCCTCGTCTTCGGTGAGGACAAGGGCGGCATCATCGGCGGTCTCGATTACCTCGGCCTCCGCAACATCGAGCCTTCGGCCATTCTCGAAGGACCGAACATCCCGATGTACGTGTTCATCTCCTTCCAGATGATGTTCGCGGCCATCACCCCCGCCCTCATCACCGGTGCCTTCGCCGAACGCAAGCGATTCAAGGCGTTCGTGGTCTTCTCCATTCTCTGGTCCACCTTCGTCTACGCTCCGCTCGCCCACTGGGTCTGGGGCGGCGGCTGGCTGGCCGAACTCGGCGCGATCGACTTCGCCGGTGGCCTTGTCATCCACATCTCTTCCGGTGTCGCCGCCCTCGTCGCCGCCCTGGTGCTCGGCAAGCGCAAGACCTTCGGCACACCACAGGCTGATCCCCACGACCTCACCATGACCGTCCTCGGTGCTGGCCTCCTTTGGTTCGGTTGGTTCGGCTTCAATGCCGGTAGTGCGCTGGCCGCCAACACGCAGGCCGCCACCGCCTTCCTCGTTACCAACGTTGCCGCTGCCATGGGCGCCCTGACCTGGCTGTCGGTTGCCTGGATTCGGCACGGTCGACCGAGCGTGCTCGGTGCCGCTGCTGGTGCGGTTGCCGGTCTCGTCGGTATCACCCCGGCCGCCGGTTTCGTCGGCCCCATGGCCGCCATCATCATTGGTTTCGGTGCCGGTCTCTTCTGTTGCCTCGCCCTCGAACTGGTCAAGGGTCAGTTCCAGGTCGATGACGCGCTCGATGTCTTCGCCGTCCACGGTATCGGCGGAATCTGGGGCGCCATCGCCACCGGTCTCTTCGCCGAGGAAGCCTTCGGCGGCATCGACGGTGCCTTCTTCGGGAACCCGGAACTGCTCTGGAACCAGATCGTCGCCACCGCCGCTGCCATCGCCTTCGCCGCCGTCATGACCTACGTCATCCTCAAGGTCGTCAACCTGATCATCCCACTTCGCGTCGAAGAGGATGCCGAGGTCCTCGGTCTCGATACCTCGCAGCACGGCGAAGTGGCCTACCAGCTCTAGCAACCGGTTGATTGGATGGGAGGTTCGAACCCGATGTCGCTGGGGCGGCAGTTCGGACCTCCACCAGGGGCAGATGCCCGGGAGTTCACACCATGTTGATGGCAATTGCATTCCTGATGTTCGCACTGTTGGTTGCTGGCTGGCTCCTCGCTCCGGAGCGTGGTCGCGAGGAGCTTCCCGAGACGGCTTCGACTCCGCTGATGTCGCCCGAGGCGATGCCGAGCAAGGCCTGAACCAATCCCAATTTGCGTGTTCTCGCCGGAAGGCGCCCTGGCATGGGGCGCCTTCTGGTGTTCTGCATGTCACGTTGTGGAAGGTGCCCGCAGGAACTCGAGGATGGACTCCGGCGCCGGAGCATATCCGTGTGATGTGTCTACTCGGAAGAGAGGCGCCTCCAGGGGCATCGGCTCTCCGGCTCCCTGCGCCATGCGCAGCAGCAGATTGTCGAGTGCCTCCAGATCGGTGTGAACCGGATGCCGCTCACCACGCTTTGCCCGTCCGAGGTATCGCTCGACGACAACGTCATCCGGTACCGAACAATGGACCTGCCGCAGGTCGGCTTCCTTTATCAGTGGTTTGAGATCGGCGGGAGCGAACTGAGGCAGGAAGTTGGCTTCGATGATGCATGGATGTCCGGTGGCGAGCACCTCGGCTGCGGCCTGGAAGACGATGGCGATCGCCTGGGCTCCGGCGCGTATCGAGTCTTCGCGCCTGAAACCTTCTCGTATCTGATTATCGGCATCGAAGAGCAATTCCTTGAAGCCATCCTTGCTGAACAGCGGCCAGCGGAGGTCTCGCTTGATGAGGTTCGCCAGCGTGGTCTTGCCGGTTGCCAGGAGGCCCGAAATGACCGCCAGCACCGGTCTCGCCCCCGGCGTGGTGGCAAATGTCATATCTTCACTGCCCATGGATTTCCTTTCCCCGAACTCGTTTCCTGGCAAATGCCCTCGCGTCCGCCTTGAGCGACTGCAGTACACTGCCAGCGAGCAATGTCGAACACGTTAGGGGAGTTGTCCGGGAATGATGCGGGACTCGGTTGCGCCAGAGCGCATTCAGGAAG
>JAEZJB010000201.1 GCA_023415845.1 Chloroflexota bacterium
TGGGCAAACTGGGGTTCACCCCTTCGCCTTGGGCCACCCAAGCCGAAGCGGGGGTACGTGCTCCAGCCTGGTGAAGGCGTCGACGGTGACACCGCCCTCAAAGCCAGCCGCAGGTCCACCTCTGGCACCCTCTCCATCACCGATTCGGTCACGGTCGGCGGTGCCCCGCCCCACACCCACCGCGTCGATGACGAGGTGTTCTACGTGCTCGAGGGTGCGATGCTGGTCACCATGCACGGCGAGACGCACCGGGTGCCGGCCGGTGGCGTCGCCTACATTCCGGCTGGCGCCATCCACTCCTGGGATACCGAAGGTGAGGCCCGCCTGCTCATCATCACGGCTCCGGGCGGTCTGGAAGAATTCCTCAATCAGTTGCACACCTGGCCGCATGGCTACGCCGACGCCTGGCGGGTCCTTGGCGAGCGCTACGGCTACACACTGGTTTAGAGCGGGAGATAGTCGTGATTGACGAGCGCTTTATCGGCCGCTGGGCCGAGCACCTGGCCGAGGTGACTCCGGGGGCATTGGCCGTGCTGTTGAAAGGCAGCTACGCCCGCGGTGACGCCGGTCCATGGAGCGATCTCGACTTTGACGTCCTGGTCGACGACACGGAAATCACCGCCCCATATCTGACCTGGTTCGATCGCATTGGCGAGCGCATCGTCCATATTTCGGCCGCAGTCGACCACCTCGACACCTGGCTTGAGGACTTCGACGAACCGGCCGAATGGGCGTTTGGGTTCGCCGCCCGCCCCGTCACCAAACTGGTCTGGGTCGCCCGTCCCTCGCTGGCCGCCGAACTCGACCGCCCTTGGCGAAACCACCCGTCCGGCGAACCCGAACTGGAAGATTGCATCGAATCACTTGGCAAAGCCCGCAACGCCATGGCCCGGGGTGATGATCTCTCCGCCCGGCTGGCATTGCGTGACGTCGGACAGCTCACTCCATCTCTGCTCGCTCCCCTCAACGGCGATCGCTTTGCCGCCACCAAACCGCAAGCGCTCAAACTGGCCATTGAACTGGAAACGTCGCCGCCTGGCTACCGTGACGACGTGCTGGCCCTGCTTGGGTTCGATGGCAAGGCGCATTCGGCCACCGACCTCCTCGTCATCGGCGAGCGCCTCGTGTCTGGCATCCTGGCGCTGATGACCGAATACATCGACACGCTCGATCCGCTGCTGGCCCCGCACCTCGGCACTGCCCTTCGCGAGGGATTGATTCAGGCCTATCTCGCTCAGGACCCCATCCCCGGCCAACCCGCCTCCAAGTCCGCCGAGGCTGACTGAACACCCCGACCCGACTGGTAGCCGAGCATCAGACCTGAGCGCTGCGTCGCTCATCGCTCGTTTGCATCCGCACCCACCAATGCTCGTCATGTTGAGCGCAGCTCAACATCCCCGCGCGAAGCGCATCGAGCGCAGCTCGATCCTCACGACGTTTGGAGCACCCATATCCTCAGCGCCAGCAACTCGCCAGTCGCCCGTGCCGGCATAATCCCCAGCCGGGGAGCATACCCGTCACCACCGGGCTGGAACCACGCCGCGGTTACTCGCGCCGCAGCCACACGGTCATCGGATCGCGGGCTACGCGGAAAGTCAGCTTTTCCTTCTCTATCAGAATTGCATCATGAAATTCGTGTCCCACCATCACACGATGACGGTTATTGACAATATACAAATCTTGCCTATTCTGTATTCACCATCTTCTATGTATCACTCATTCCCAGCGATTTTGTAGTTCAGCGGCAGACCCCCGATCTGGTTGTTCCTCATCTGACTCCCGATAACCTCTTCCCTCCCGTATGGGCCTTTCCATGCGTAAGGAAGAACGTGAGCCGCAGTCAAAGGGGCGCCCTATGCACCTCGTAGAACTTCTGGCAATGCGATCGATTGCCGGTGCTGGCTTATCACTTGGTATTACTCGGCGTTGCCCTCTTCACTGTGCTCATTGCTCCACAGACTCCACGCTTTCCAGCGAGCAAGGTCCAGCGGAGATGTTCCTCCGCTTCGTCGACACGTTTACACCAGAGAACCATCCACAGGTCATCGTGATGTCTGGCGGTGAAGCAATGCTCCGTCCCCATCTGGTTCGCGACCTGGCGCTCAGATCCCGCGAGGTAGGCACATACTCCGCCGCTCTATCAGGACTGTTCTTTGCCCCATCTGGTCGAATCCCGACGCCAATCCGCCAGGCCATCCGTGCCCTCGATCATTTTTCAGTCAGCATTGATAAGTTTCACGAACAGGAGGTGCCTCGCACTGATGTTTATCGGATTCTTGACACTCTGCTAAACGATGGAACGAATCTCAGCGTACATCTTGCCGGTACTGGCGCCACCGATCCATACCTCGAAAATATCACCGACGAAATCATGACACGTTTCGAGCGCCGCATTCCCATGATCGTCAACCGATTCTCGCACTTTGGGCGCGCCAGATCCTGGCTTCCCATTGACAAAGAGGCAGCTTTCGTCTCGGATGATCCAGCTCCCTGTGGCATGGCATCGTGGCCGCTTGTCGCCTTCGACGGCACCATAGTGGCATGTGCAAACGATGACGTAATCGTCGATCCTCCAGATC
Organism: Chloroflexota bacterium; assembly: GCA_023415845.1. GTDB lineage: Bacteria > Chloroflexota > Chloroflexia > Thermomicrobiales > UBA6265 > JACCYX01. Next base: position 2,580 of record JAEZJB010000201.1, read on the forward strand.
ATCTACGACTGGGACACGCGTCGATCGACGATTGGCCAACTATCCGATCACGCAGCATTCAGTCGTGCACCGTCCGTGCGATCCGTCTCTACGGGCCGGGATATGTGGCTGCCCACTTTGGCCACGGTAATAGCCACTGCGCCGGGTATTGCCAGACCTGCATGAATCTCCCCAACGATCGTCCAACTCGAGAGCGTATTGACCGCCACATGTCGAAGCCCTCAGTGCAGGAACTGGAGCATCAGGTCGAAACCCTCCACGGCGAATTCGGCGGTGTTTCCTTTGCACGACGCCAGACTCTGCCTCGCTATGCCGAGCTTGTAACGCTTGGAATGGGCCAATGAACGCCACCGCATCAGAACATCGACTGAAACATCAGGATGTCGAATCCGCCCGGGAGATACGCGGACGCTCGATGTTGCTGTTCATTACTGATCGCTGTCCGGTAGGGTGTGCCCATTGCTCGGTAGACTCTCGTCCTGACAGCCCAATCATCCAGGATTTCGACCTCTTTCAGGATATCGTCCAGTGGTTGTGTGAAAAGCCAGGACTTGATGTCATAGGCATTTCAGGTGGCGAGCCATTTATCGAGCGTCGAGGGCTCACGCTTGCATCAAAGGCCCTGAGCCAGGCCGGCAAGCATCTGGTTGTATTTACAAGTGGAGTATGGGCTACCAGCATCTCACCTCCCGGCTGGATAGCGGACGTTTTAGCCCAATGCAGTTGTGTGTATCTCAGTACCGACTCTTTCCACACGCAAACCGTCTCGAACCAGCGGTTTATTCGCGCAGCGCGGTCGATCGCTGCCGAAAAGGCATGGATCGTCGTTCAAGTGTTGGACTATCAGGAGTCGATCGACCGCGCCACCATGCTGTTACAGGAAGCGTTTGGTGCGCATCCCGAGGACTACTCGGAACTGAACATCATTCATCCGCTTACCAATGGCCGCGGCGCCAATATCTTTAGGCCAACCTCGCATCTTCTCGGCAATCAATTTGGAGCATGCTCACGAATCACCTCTCCCATGGTCCGATACGACGGTCTCGTCACAGGCTGCTGCAACGAAGGAGTAATTATGAATTTCGGACCTGGCCGCCTAAGGCGTCGCGCTAAGTCCGCGGATGAGTTGGAGGCGGCGGTCACTGCATTCCATGCGGATCCATTGCTGAAATCAATTGGTGGAGTTGGACTCGGCGTAATTACCGAGCATCCAAAGTTGAGAGACCTTGGAGAAGCAAGGTTCCAGTCGATCTGCCACCTCTGCTGGGAAGTCCTGGAGCGAATGCCAGACGACAGGTCACCTGACCACCTTATCGAGACGCTCAGTCTGCTTAAGCCATAGGAACTTGACATGGACACTGCGAGCTTCCGACTTCGATCCAAACTGGATCTCGCGTTTCCGACCCTTAATGCCTACGCCACACAGTTCTGGCACAGTCCACATGTTCGCGACCTTTACCCAATCTACCTCGGCAAAATGCACATGATTGTTCGGTCAGCCGTGCCCCTCATCGAAGCCGCAGCAAAGGAGGCACAGGAACTCAGCAGTGCTGACGATGTGGCCGCCGGGATGGTGCCTTACCTGACGCACCACGCAAAGGAAGAGCTGGGACACGATTCCTGGCTACTGGAAGATCTGGCGGCCATTGGCTTCGATGCCCAGCAGCCTCTGCGCCAGATACCTCCGTCAAGCGTGGCTAATTTGGTTGGCGCTCAATACTACTGGCTGTTCCATTACCACCCTGTCTCCCTGTTGGGTCACATGGCCGCAATCGAGGGGTATCACCCACCAACAGGTTTCGCTAAGCACCTGCAGGATCGCACCAGTTATCCCCGCGAGGGCTTCCGAGCAATATCGCGCCATGAACGACTGGACATCCAACACAAACAAGATCTCTACGACCTGATTGACAGCCTGCCTTTGGAACTATCTCACGAGAAGATGATGGCAATGAGCGGACTTCACACGATGAGTACAATCATTGACGTCATGGACGAGATGTATACGAAATGCGCGGCTCATTCCAGCGAACCAGCCAATACTGGTATTCAAAGTCATGCGTAAGTTCTTCCCTACGTTGCTTCGCACACGGACAAGGATTTGGTTTTGACAAAAGCGGCAGGAAAGGTGGTGATGCCTTGGCACGAGACAGGCGTTCGGTAATCTCGCACGGAAGCAGGAGGGCCACTAGGCCGACGCTTTTCCAGATCTTGAAGGAAATAACATGAAAGACAAGGAACAATCCAGCGTAACTCCCCAACAACTACGGCGAGTTCAGAAAGCCGGTCTTCAGGTTGAAGTCCTGAACGAGACACTTCAGGCCCAGGTCATCGCACTGGATGATGACGAACTTCAAGCGCTGGAACGTATCAAGACCAAGCTCAACTCGGGGATCGACGACGAGGCCCTGCGAAATGCAGCGACCACCGTCGGAGCAATTGTCTGGTAGGGTGAACGCGCGGCCTGGGAGCTTGTTCAACGGAACAAGCT
>JAEZJB010000227.1 GCA_023415845.1 Chloroflexota bacterium
GGATTGTCGGGGCGGTGGTGAGGATGGCATCGATGTCGGCGGGGGTGGTGACGGCGGCGTTGAACCATTCATGCCAGAGGTCGGTGAGGTGCTGGCCAGATGTTGATTCGAACGCGTGGCGGAGATCAGACGGCGTGCTGATGCCGAACCGGAAGGCGTCGGCATATTGGGCGAGGGCGGCCAGGTAGGCGTCGGTGCCGATGGTTTGGCGGATGGCCTCGAAGCCGAGGACGCCCTTGCCATAGATCAGGGCTGCCCGCTCGGATGTGGCAACAGTGGACGAGACAGGATCGTCGACAATGCCATCTTCTCCGCGCTCGAGCAGTGCGCGATACGGCGTCACGACATGGTCCTCCAGCCAGGCGGCAACTGGTCGATCGCCGGACGAAGCGAGCGCCAGCACGGCAAGATGGCTGGCGAGGCTCTCGCTCATGAAATTGTGGCGATTGTTATTGGAGCCAATTGCGATCGGCACCCACTGGTGAGCGAGTTCGTGGGCGACGACAAACTGCAGGTCGGTACGGCTCGCAGTATCAAGGTCGGTTGCTGCCTGACGGGAGAGGTCGAGCCAGATGGTGTCGCTCCAAGCGATGCCGCCAAAGCCGTCGAGATCGACCGGCACGAGGTCCAGTTCGGCACCGGGCAATTCCCCAAGCCACGTCGCATAGAGAGGAAGCACGCGCGCGGCCGTGTCCATCACGGTATCGACCAGTGCCGAAGGGTATCCGGTTGGGGGAATCACCAGGCGAACGACGCGACCGCGGATCTCGCGTGTGACCACATCGATGCCTTCGGCAGGAAGCAGGACGAGCGAGAGATCCCGGACGGGCGGTGTCTCGATCACCACCAGTTGCTCGCCAGTGGAGAGCCGGGTGGTACTGGTGACGTGGCCGGTGCCGAACACCGCGAGATCGGCGGGCAGCGTCAATGCCAGCGACCAGACGGCAGTCTCGGCAAAGGTCGGGTTACCAAGCATACCCGGCGGTTCGAGGTACCACCCGCTCCCCGGTTCCCAGCCAGCGAGGATCGGAAGCCAGTCCGCCAGCCACCAGCCGGTTCCGGGTGAGCCACGAAGCACATCGACAGCCATGGTGGTGCCGGTGGGGATGGAGAGGGCGAACATCAGGGAAAGATCGACGGTACCTCCCGGCGGGACAGGGACCGGAAGTTCGACCCAGAGAACGGTGTCTTCCACCCCCAGAGCGACATTTGCCTCGACACTATCGACGACGGTGGTGGTCACGACGACGCCGCCCTGGTCGTAGGCGGGAGCATTGGCATAGAGGCGGAGGGGAAGGCGAGATTGAAGCTGACCAGTATCGTTCGTCCAGATGAGGCCCAGTATCCCGCCGACCGTGCGTGACCCGGGATCGAAGCGCGCCTCGACGGTGTAGTGAGCGAACCCCGAGGCTGACGAAACCGGCGTTGCCTTCACCAGCGACGTCGGCAGAAGGGATGTGACCATGGTGAAGACAAGCAGGAGGATCGTCCACCTGGGCGGGTGGAGACGCGCGCGAAAGTCGCTCATGTCACCACAGCACTGTGGACGTGGTTCGTGACTGGACCTGGGCGCCAACGATCGCGACCTCACGGTGCAGATTGCCCACATTGCCAACCACCCAGCCCTCTCACATTTTGACCAAAACTCCCGCAATATGTCACCATTGCTCATATCACGCATGGGCTGTTCCGCATTTATCGGACCTGTTGGGTCCTCGGCCATCGCCTTGATGGCGGCCCTGATACCTTCGGCTGGAGCCTACCAGCCCTGCTGTTTCGGTCACAAATCCCCGGACCATCCGGAGAGGACAAAGAGACGGTCGCGGCACGCCTGCCGTGGCCAGGCGCGCACGACTTCACGACACCGTGAAGCAATCTCGTGGAGGAGACACCGATGAGCAAAGAATTCCGGACTTCCCGTCGTTCCCTGACGTTGTCGGCTGCCGCTGCGATGACGGCTCCGGCCGTACTCGGGGGTGTGGCCACCGCGATGGTTCCCGGCATGGCCGCAGCGCAGGAAGGTGGAGCGGTGCTGCGACTCGGCACCAATGCCGCCGATATCGCCAATCTCGATCCGCACATGGCGTCGGGCACGCAGGACCGCACGATCGTGGACATGGTCTTCAATGGCCTGATCCGCTACACCCCGGGCGACTCGACCTCGTTCGAGCCGGACATCGCGACCGAGATGCCGGTGATGACCGAGAACGAGGATGGCACGCAGACGTGGACGTTCACGCTGCGCGACGACGTGCAGGTGCATCCTTCGGCCACAGCCGGCACCGACGCCTACACCCTGACCTCGGCGGACGTGCTGTTCTCGTTCGAGAAGGCCGCCAATCCGGACTCTTCGAGCTTCTCGGGCAATTACGCCGGGTGGTCGTTCGCGGCGCCAGACGACACGACCTTCGAAATCACGATCGAGTCTCCGATTTCCGAAAGCCTCTTCCTGCCGCAAGTCGCGAATTACGCAGGCGGCTATATCGTGCCGCAGCAGCCGTATGAAGCACTCGGCGCCGATGGCTTCCTCGCCAACCCGGTCGGCACCGGCCCGTTCATGTTCGAGAGCTACACGGCCCAGCAGAACGTGACGCTGACGGCATACCCGGACTTTTACCGGGGCGCGCCGAAGCTGGGTGGGGTCGAAGTCCGGTTCGTGGCTGACGGCACGAGCCGGGAACTGGCGCTCCAGTCGAACGACCTCGACGTGATCGCCGGTTTCCCCGATGCCCTGTGGGTCGACCAGATGAACCAGCAGGACGGCATCGTGGTGGATGTATTCGGGGTGGGTGAGGTCGTCTTCCTCAACCTCGATGTGGAGCACGAAATCCTGCAGGACCCGCTGGTGCGGGAAGCGATCCTGCTGGCGGTGAATCGCGAGAACACGCTGGCGCTCGCTGGTTCGCCGGTGGCCGAGCCGGTCTACTCGATCGTGCCGGAAGCGTTCATGCCCGGTGGCCTCACGGAAGAGGCAGCAAACGAAGCCGGTGTCAACTTCACGCAGGACGTGGAGCGGGCGAAGGAACTGCTGGCGGAAGCCGGCTATGCGGATGGCTTCGAACTGAACCTGGTGACCTCCGAACAGGACGCCTATCGCAACGCCTACACGGTGCTGCAGGAAGAACTGCGCCAGGTCGGCATTACGGTCAACCTCGAAGTGGTGCAGCACCAGGCGATGCACGACCTGATTCGGGAGGGCGCCAACGCCATCGTGATCTACGTGGCATTCCGCCCGACGGCTGACGTGTACCTGACGCAGTTCTTCACGAGCGGCGGCGGCGTGACCAACTTCTCGCACTACCAGCTCGACGACCTGGTGGCAGAGGCACGATCCACCACCGATACCGATGAGCAGACCGCGCTCTGGGAGCAGGCCAACATCGATATCATCCAGAACTTCGCCGGGTATGGCCTGATGTACAACAACCAGGTCTACGCCAAGCGGGACACGGTGGACTACGGTCATACGCCGGTATCCGTGGTGCAGCTCTACCCGGGCATCGACGAGACCACCTCGATCTCGTCGTAGGAGACCACGCCGGAGCGATCCGGCAATGTCTTGGGGCGCCGTCATGACTGGCGGCGCCCTTTCCATCCGTTTCCCCGCGATTGCGACTGGCGCAATCCATCTCGCGCGACAGCAAGGGCAATTCCATGCTCAGGCACATTCTCCGGCGCCTGCTGCTTGCCATACCCACCCTGTTCGTGGTGATCACGATCATCTTCGTGCTGGTGCGCGTCATTCCTGGCGACCCGGCCGTGGCAGCCCTGGGTGACCAGGCCTCGGAACAGGCGCTTCAGCAGCTGCGCGAACAACTGGGCCTGGACAAGCCCATCTGGCA
>JAEZJB010000230.1 GCA_023415845.1 Chloroflexota bacterium
CTGACGCCTTGCGCATTTCGCGGGTCTTCACCGTTGCCGGGCAGGACCCGTTTGCGGCCGTCGAGTGGTCGCACCGCACCTCGAGGATCACCAACCCGGACGGGTCGGTGGTGTTCGAGATGGCGAATGCCGAAATCCCGGCGGGATGGTCGCAGGTGGCGGCCGACATCATGGTGTCCAAGTACTTCCGGAAGGCCGGGGTACCGCAGGTGGATGCCGTGGGCGAGCCAGTGCTCGACGAGGCGGGCCGCCCGGTGCTGGGCCCGGAGCGGTCGGCGAGGCAGGTGATCACCCGGCTGGCCTCGACCTGGCGGTGGTGGGGTGAGACCAACGGTTACTTCGCCAGCGCGGAGGACGCCGATGCGTTCGAAGATGAACTGAAGGCGATGCTGGTGCGGCAGATGGCCGCCCCGAACTCGCCCCAGTGGTTCAACACCGGGCTCGCGCATGCCTATGGGATCACCGGCCCGGCGCAGGGGCACTTCTACGTCGATCCCGAAAACCCGACGGTGGTGAAGGAGAGCGAAGACGCCTACACGCGCCCGCAGCCGCACGCCTGCTTCATCCAGAGCGTGAGTGACGACCTCGTCAACGACGGCGGGATCATGGATCTCTGGATCCAGGAGGCCCGGCTGTTCAAGTACGGGAGTGGCACGGGGACCAACTTCTCGGCGATCCGGGGCCAGGGCGAACCGCTCAGTGGTGGAGGAACATCGTCGGGCCTGATGAGCTTCCTGCGGGTGGGTGACCGGGCGGCTGGCGCGATCAAGAGCGGCGGCACCACGCGGCGCGCCGCCAAGATGGTGGTCCTCGACGCCGATCATCCCGACATCGAAGCCTTCATCGACTGGAAGCCGCGCGAGGAACTCAAGGTCGCGGCGATGGTCGAGGGGATGAAGCACCTCACGCCCGAGCAACAGGCGCGGGCCGCGGAGCTTAACCTCCAGCTGACGTACGACTACAACGGCGAGGCGTACGAGACCGTCTCCGGCCAGAACTCGAACAACTCGGTGCGCCTGACCAACGACTTCATCGACGCCGTGCTGAACGACCGCGACTGGGACCTGACGCGCCGCACCGATGGCGTGGTGATGAAGACGGTGAAGGCGCGCGAGATCTGGAACCAGATCGCCGAGGCTGCCTGGCAGTGCGCCGATCCGGGCGTGCAGTTTGATACGACGATCAACGAGTGGCACACCAGCCCGGCCGGGGGGCGAATCAACGCCTCCAACCCGTGTTCCGAGTACATGTTCCTCGACAACACGGCCTGCAACCTGGCCAGCCTCAACCTGCTGAAGTTCATCGATCAGGAGACCGGTGAGTTCCAGATCGAGGAGTTCCGCCATGCGGTACGGATCTGGACGATCGTCCTCGAAATCTCGGTGCTGATGGCGCAGTTCCCGAGCGAGGAAATCGCCCGGCTCTCCTACGACTACCGAACGCTGGGCCTGGGGTACGCCAACATCGGCACGGTGCTGATGATTCTGGGCATGCCATACGACTCCGATGAGGCTCGCGCCTACACCGGGGCCGTGACCGCCCTGATGACCGGCGAAAGCTATGCGGCGTCGGCCGAGCTGGCCTCGGTGCTGGGGCCGTTCCCGGAATACGAGCCGAATGCCGAGCACATGCTGCGGGTGATCCGCAATCACCGGCGGGCCGCCTACGACGCCCCGACGAACGAGTACGAAGGCCTGACGGTGCTGCCGATGCCGGTGAACGCCGACCAGGCGCCGGCCCCGATCCTGACTGCGGCGCGCGAGTCGTGGGACAAGGCGCTGGCCGAGGGCGAGCGCCACGGCTATCGCAATGCCCAGGTCACGCTGCTCGCCCCGACCGGGACGATTGGCCTGCTGATGGACTGCGATACCACTGGTGTCGAGCCCGACTTTGCGCTGGTCAAGTTCAAGAAGCTGGCCGGTGGCGGCTACTTCAAGATCGCGAACAGCTCGCTGGCCCCAGCGCTGCGGTCGCTCGGCTACAGTCCGGAAGAGCGCAAGGACATCCTCACTTACGTGCTGGGGACGCTGTCGCTGGAAGGCGCGCCGCACATCAACCGCGAGTCGCTGGCGGCCAGGGGCCTGAACGCGGAGGACCTGGCGAAGATCGAGGCGTCCCTGCCCGGTGTGTTCGAACTGCCGTTCGCGTTCAGTGCGTGGTCGCTGGGCGAAGGTGCGGTCGAACGCCTGGGCCTGACGATGGACCAGGCGACGAAGCCGGGCTTTGACCTGCTGCGGGCGATCGGCTTCACGCGGGAGCAGATCGACGAGGCGAACGAAGTCATCTGCGGGACGATGACGATCGAGGGCGCTCCGCACCTGCGGGAGGAGCACTACCCGGTCTTCGACACGGCGAACAAGAGTGGCAAGAAGGGCACGCGCCTGATCCACTACTCGGGCCACATCAAGATGATGGCGGCGGCCCAGAGCTTCCTCTCCGGCGCGATTTCCAAGACGATCAACATGCCGCACGAGGCGACGATCGAGGATGTCGAGGACGCCTATCGCTCGTCGTGGGAACTCGGCATCAAGGCGATGGCGATTTACCGCGACGGCTCGAAGATGAGCCAGCCGCTCTCGAACAAGAGCGACGCCAGGCTCGAAGACGATGCCGAGGTGCAGGCGCTGGTCAAGGCGGAAGTGACTGCTGCCGTGGCCGAAGCGGTGGCGGCGAAGGACGCCGAAATCGCCGCGCTCAAGGCGCAACTCGATGCGGCGAGACAGACGCCCGTCGCCCAGCAATCGCCGGTCAACGGCCAGGCACAACTGCCAGGGATGCCATACCAGCCGGTGCGTCGCCGGTTGCCGGCCAAGCGGCACGGTTTCACGCAGGAAGCCCGGATCGGTGGGCACAAGCTGTACCTGCGGACCGGTGAGTACGAGGACGGGACGCTGGGCGAAGTCTTCATCGACATGCACAAGGAGGGTGCAGCCTTCCGGTCGATGATCAACTCGTTCGCGATCGCGGTCTCCAAGGGCCTCCAGTATGGGGTGCCGCTGGAGGAATACGTCGATACCTTCACCTTCGTTCGCTTCGAGCCGCAGGGCATGGTGGCGGGCCACCCGAACATCAAGCTGGCGACCTCGGTGATCGACTTCGTGTTCCGCGTGCTCGGCATGGAGTATCTCGGCCGCACCGACCTGGTGCAGGTGGCCGACGCGCCGCAGGTGGACCAGACCGGCGAGCATCGGGACCTGCTGCCGTCGGAAGACGACATCGTGCAGGGCGTTGGCCCGAGCCCGGCCCAGCGCATCGCGTCACCGGCTGCGCCCAGCATTCCGACGACGAACGGGAACGGCCATCATCACAACGGGAATGGCAATGGGCAGGGCAAGTCGGAGGCGCTGAACCAGATGCAGGTGACGGCCCAGGCGACGCTGCCCGTGGTGTCGGCGGCGCCGGCGATCAGCGCGATCGATGCCCAACTTGGCGAAATGATGGGTGACGCACCGTTCTGCGATGTCTGCGGTCACATCACGGTCCGCAACGGGGCCTGCTACAAGTGCCTCAACTGCGGGAACAGCCTCGGCTGCAGCTAGACGATTGACGGCATCGGAGACTGTCACAGAAAGGGCTGCCAACAGGCAGCCCTTTTTCTGCACCTAACGAACAATGAGGATGATCTAAGGGAGACCCCAGCCTTGAAGATTTGATTTTGACGAGATTTGATCCAGATGGAGACCTGCAGAGATATTGGACGTGGTTCGATCCCGATAACATGATTCTAGGTTGGCTCTATAGATCAATTGGTATTGATGTCGATTCGATTCGCGAAAACCTGGCGAAGAGCAAAGCATTGATTTCAGACCAGGTGACCGCGCTTCAAGTACTTGCTCCGATTGGCTGGGCTCCCACCATGTATGCTCCGGCTACGGCATACCAACGGGCTCGAGAGATTATTGAGAGCGACGGGCCAATCGCCGATGCAGAACAAGAGTTGCTGACTGGTTGGAATACGGGTCGTACTCTCTATTTCCAACTAGTGCGTGTCAAGACAATAGGGGCGGGACATGATCGTCTTGGGCCGATAGCCAACTCACGCTGGAACTTGGTGGGGCGAGCATTGGCCCATCACAGAGCGGAAGCATTTGAAGCGTCGGTTCCGATCGTTCTGGCTCAGATCGACGGTATAGTTCGCGACCTATGTGGTGGTAACGTGTCCTTCTTCGAGGACTCTACCAAGTCTGCTCATCACTTTCACGACGATTCCTCGCTAATCGGTCTACCACAAGGGTTTGAGCCACTCCGCAAGCTCTTCAGCGCGCATTCAAAAACCACCGGGGCAACCGGAGCCATTTCTAGACACGGTATTTTGCATGGGCGGGAGCTTGGCTACGACACATTGATCAACTCAACGAAGGCATTTGTGCTGTTGATCGCAATTCTTGACTGGGCTCAACCAAAGGCGCAAAAGATGGTGGAAGAACAGCAGCGAGAAAGAGAGCGCAAGTACGCTGGGTCAATGGAATTGGATGAATCAGGGAGAAGAAAAGATCGTCGTGGGTTTCCAGAGGCAAAGCAAGATTTAGGGAATGTGGACCTTCTTCAGACTTGTTATATGCGGGAACATGGTAGGTACACGGATGACCCAGCGAAACTCCTCGGAACCACTGGGTCATGGTGGTCCTTCGATTTGGAGGCGACCCATTTGGCTACTTCGTCTGATTCCAAAGGTTATTGGGTATGGCGATCAACGCCAACTGGATATTGCTTCGGGTCTGCTGGACACGTGGACACCAACGGCACTTGGCACTATGGAAATCAGACAGCTCCGGTTGGTGGCCCTTGGGAGTGTGAGGGTTGGCACCATGTAAGGAATGACCCTGCTCACCCCGAGTGGTAGTTGTCAGTGAGTTTCCTTGATTGTCGAAAGGAAAGCGGATTCTAGCTTGGAGTGCCAGTCACAGGCTCTGCAGCATCGACGGGTTTCACTGCCTACACTTTGAATGACTGAAGGAGGGTGGGAATCAACCCGCCCTCCTTCGTCGTTTTCCGCCTGCTTGATTCTCGTAGCGCCCGATCATGCTCGAGAAGGAGATATCCGGGCGCGCGGCGTGGGGGAGAGGCTAGACCGTGAGGTCGGCGAGCTGGTCCTTGCTTGGGATGACCGGTTCCTCACCGTTGGCGACCGCCTTTTGCGGTGAGATGGCGTGCAACTGCATCAGCTCGATGGCGTTGCCGTCCGGATCGGTGATCCAGGCCTGGGTGTTGGCGTCGAGCCCGATCGAGAGGTCGCGGTCGATGGTGACGCCTTGCTCGCGGAGGCTCGCCACATCGGCGGCAATGTCGTCGCTGATCAGGCAGAGGTGGCGGAAGGTTGACGGACCGGCGTTTGCGCGCTCCTCGGCGCTGGGTCCGCCCGGGAAGAGTTCCAGGAAGCGATCGCCGCCAAGATGGAGGTAGACGAGGATCGTCGACCCATCGTCGCGCTTCAGGCGGAACGCCTCGGTGATGCCAAGTTTGGCGTAGAAGTCGAGGGAGGCGTCGAGATCGGCGCAGGCGAGGGCGACGTGACCGAGGTCAGTAATGGCCATGAATGGTGTGTCCTTTCCGGACGTTGAGGCGCGAAGAGCGTGCTGCCGCGCATTCTCGGGGAAGCGTTGGGATTGGGAAACCCCGGCTGCCGGGAGTTCGGACCCTCTCGGCTACGGAGCCGGGAGTTCGGCAGCCTCCTCGAACCATTCACGCCACAGGTCGGACAGGTCCTGGCCTGACGCCTGCTCGAAGGCGTCGAGGAACTGGTCCGGTTCCGCCACGAGGAAGACGAACTGGTCGACATAGGCCGCGAGCGCACCGAAGAAGGCGTCATCGCCGATCGCGTCGCGAATCGCGGCAAAGCCGAGTGGGGACTTGGAGTAGGCGGCGAAGACGTAGTCATAGCCGTCGGGGAAGTCGTCGGTGGGTTGGTCGACGACGAGGTCGCCACCGCCGTTCACGGTTGAGTCGTACGGGCGGATGACGTGGCGGTTGACGATCTCCTGAGCGGCCTCTTTGCCGTAGGTTCGTTCGAAGTAAACCTGGGAGGAGAGGTAGTTCGTGATTCCTTCGTCGATGAAGGCGTGAGCGTACTGGTTGTTGCCAACGAGACCGTAGAACCATTGATGAACTACCTCGTGGGCGACGGTGAAGTCGAGGGAGTTCGGCACGGTCAGGTTTTCGTTGTCGGTGTAGTAGTCGGAGCCCATGTAGATGAGCTGGGAGAATTCGCAGCCAGCCGCGCCGGACATGTTGACCGGTACGAGATCGAGTTCCACGAAGGGATAGGGCCAGAGGATGTCGCTGAACAGGGCCACGGACTGGGCGGCATAGTCGGCGATGGCGTGGCCGACCCGTTCCTGGCCCGGATTGAACCAGGAGTTGATGGTGATGCCGTCCACCTCAACCGATGCGACCTCGAAATCCTCATCGGCCACGATCGTGAAATCGCGGGCGGGACCGGAGACGAAGCGTCGTTGCTCCATGCCATCGGAGGTGGTGGGCTCACCGAACTCGACCCCGGTGGTGACGACGCGCCAGCCGGGCTCGGTCGAGACCCGGACGTCGTAGTGGGCGGTGTCGGTGAAGATCGGGTCTCCGTTGACACTCGGCGGGTCGAGCAGGAAGCCGGTGGTCGGGTCCCAGCCGGCGACGACCGGATACCAGTGGGCGAGGGCCCAGGTGCCGGAGTCCGTTTCGTAGCCAAAGATGCCGTAGTGGTCGATGGAGTCGATCGGCAGGAAAGCGGCGAAATCCATCGAAATCGATGTCGTCTCGCCGGGAGCGAGCGGCTGGTCGAAGGGGACTGTGAGAACAGAGTCGAGCACGCTCAGGCTGGCATCCACGTCCTCACCGTTGACCTGGACGTCGGACACGATCACGGCATCGTGGTCGCTGGCCGGACCGTTGGCGAAGAGCCGGAATGGCAACTCGGCGAGGGGTTCGTCCGTGCCATTGGTCCAGGTTACGTCCAGGTGTCCCGTGAGGGTTGGCACGGAACCGCGGTCGGCCTGCGGCTCGAGGGTCACGGCGATATCGTAGACCGGCAGGTTGCGGGGCATGATCTCGGCGACGGTTTCCTGCAGCTCGGGCCGGATGGCGGCGGCGATCCAGTCGTCGAGCACGGCCTGACTGGCCGGCGTGGCGCTGTCTGGCGCCCAGGGCGAGTGACCCTGGCGGGCGGCGACGGGCTGGACCAGCAACATCAGCACCATAAGGAGGAGGCCGAGATACAGGACGAACGGAGTCCGCAACGGAGTCGAGCGTGACATCATGGCTCCTGGATGGATCGGTTACGGTGGGCTCTGCCGCAAATGAAGGTGACATTGCCCCGGACGATGACGTAAGGCATTGTAGAGGGCAGGATGGCACGAACAGCCTTTTGCGGTTGAGTGCGGCGGGAAGCAGACGATGGGGAGCGGGGAACTCGGCACTGGGGCCGGCGGGGCGCGAATGACGGAGGCGGCCGATCGGCTGCGACTCCCAGCCCGGTTGTGGGAGGAGATCATCACTCACCTGCGATCGGAACTGCCGAACGAAGGGGTCGGGTTGCTGGCGGCGCGGATGACGCGCGAAGGTGACGAGCAGGTGGCCACGGCGACGAGGTTCTTCACGGGTCGGAACCAGCGTGCATCGCCTGTCCGGTACGACCTGGATGTGCGCGACCTGGTGGCGGCCCTCCGCGAGATCGAGGACGCGGGGGAGGTGCTGGGCGGCATCGTGCATTCGCATCCGGTGGGCGCGCCGACCCCGTCCCAGACCGACCTGGCCGAGGCGTTCTACCCCGAATCGCTGATGATGATCGTCTCGTTTGGAGGGGTGTCTCCCGAGATGAAAGCGTGGAAGCTCGAGGGACAACCAGGGGATTGGCGACCGCGCCTGGTGCCGATTGACCTGACCTGACGATTGCAGGCTGTGGGCCGGGTTGTGGATAATCTCCGCCAGCACGCACGGCGGCGTGTCGCGTCCGGTGGGGTAAACCTGCCTGGAGCCAGCACGACGAAGACTCCCGCAGTACCTGCTGCAGGTCCGTGACGATTGGACGATGCATGACGAACGAGCCCCGTGACGACGCGGCGGCGCTGGACACTGGCGACACACCCACGGGTGAAGTGCCTGTTCTCGACTCCGACGTACTCACGGTCGATGAACGTCTGCGGCCGGTCGAGACCGTTCTCGCCAACCTGCGATCGATTCCGGTGGAACTTGGGCGCCTGATCGAAGGGCGTTCGCTTGACGACCTGATGCGCCCGGCCCAGGATGGCGGGTGGGGAGTGGTCGAGATCATCCCGCACTTCCTGGACTGGGAGATGATCTATGCCGAGCGGCTGGACCTGATCCTGAGCGAGAATCCCGCGACGATGCAGGAATACGACGATTCGCTCTGGGCCATCGAGCACGGCTACCGCGACCTCGACCCACGGGAAACGTATGCTGAGTTTGCCCGTTTGCGCGGGCGCCTGGTGGAGCGGCTCGAGGCCCTGCCGCGCGGCGACTGGCACCGGATCGTGGTGCTGCCCAAGCGCGGGCGAGTGACCCTGCACTGGTTGATGAGTTCGTTGTACGATCACGATACCAAGCATCTGGTGCAGGCGCGCGACGTTCTCGCCTAGAATGCTTCCAGGCTGAGCGACACGATGGGACCAGCCGCGGATTGAATGAAGGAAGAGACAGGGCGGGATGAGCAGCGCGACGACTTTCATCGATGTCAATGCTCCGGTCAGCGACGAAATTCGGGCGCAGATCGCGGGGGCGGACAACAACGCGCTTATCGTGCGCCTCATGTTCACCACCAATCACCTCTCGCGCTGGTTGACGCCCATCCACGACCCGAACCGGTTGGAGCGCTCCCTCTATCGGGGCGAACCCACGGCGAAGGACCTCGTGATTGCCCTGCGCAACGAGGAACAGCGCATTTACCCGAAGATGTACCTGATCGCGACCCAGCCACGGGCAGACCTCGATGTGCTGCCGGTCTGGCGAGAAGATCCCGTGGATGTAGCGCGGGACCAGGTTCAGCCAGCCGTCGTGCTGATGGCCCAGTTCCGGCGGTTGCGCCAGAGTACCTGTGGCCTGCTGCGGAGCCTGCCGGACGATGCTTGGAACCTGATTGGCCGGAGCCGTCGCGAACCGGACGTGTCGATCCGGCAGCTGGCCGAGGGGCTGGCGGTTTCCGACTATCGCTACCTGCGGGCGCTGGACCAGACGCTCGACCAGGTGGGTGCGCGGGAAGGGCTGGCGGAGATCCAGCGGACGCATCTCGACGAGTTGCTGAAGCTTTCTCCAGAGCACCTCACGCTCTAGCCCGCCGAGACGACAGATTTGGTTAGCAAGGAACGGACCTCCCTGGCATGAGCACACCACCCTCCGGAACTGGCGACCTTGCCGACTCGCGCCGGACTGCCTCGGGCCTGAGTCCGGTGGAAGTGGTTGAGGCGCTCGGTCGAGAGTTCTTCCTGGCAATCGACGCGCGCGATCCACGGCGGTTGCGCAACACGCTGGCGGCCAACGCATCGTTTCGCGCTCATCCGCACTCGGCCCCGATTCGCCCGGCCGATGAAATCGTGGCCTATTTCGGGACAGTGGTGTCGTCGTACCCCAACGCTCACTGGGACGTGACGGATGTGATTGCCAGCACCGATCGGGCGGCGGTGCAGTTCGTGATTCGCGAGTATTCGGCGCGCCAGAACCGGGAGCTGATCAGCGAACAGGTGGCGATGATCCGGGTGACCGGCGGCAAGATCGTTTCGGTGGTGGGGTATTACGACTCCGTCGAATTCCAGCGCGTGTTCTGGGACACGGTGTAGTCGGACGACCGCCGGTCCGCAGAGGATTCTGGGCGAGCGGGACTCGGCTCGCGGCGGATGGCGAAGCCGCTCCTACCCCTTCGGGGTAGACGTGATTTTGTGAAAATGTTTTCACAGCCGGGTATAATTTGTGAAGTAGGGCACGATCTGCGTCAACCAGAGTTTCAGTAGCGCGCCCTGCACCGGCACCCTGTTCTGCACTGTCCTTCAATTGGTACGCCCCGCACCACCGGGCCCGGCGCAAGCATCGCGCAATTGGCCAATCTCCCTCCCCTGGCGTGGCGCCGGGAGCGAACGGGAATTCCCCACTGAGGAAGCCATGATTTCCAAGGACAAAGGCCAGGACGTTCCATCCAGCACTGCGAGCAACGGCTTCCATTCCTCTCCTGCCAATGGCCATGACGCATCACTGCGACGATCCGTGGACAGCCTGTTGCTGGATCCGCGGACGATGACGCCGGCCGACGCGGGCGAGCACCAGATACCGGATATCGTGATTCGGCGGCTGCCGATCTACGTGCGGACCCTGCGCGCCCTGACCGATGCCGATGTGCGGTCGGTGTCCTCGGAGGAACTGGCCGACCTGATTGGGGTGACGGCCGCGCAGATTCGGCGTGATCTCTCGTATTTCGGCAAGTTCGGAAAGCAGGGCAAGGGGTACGACACCCAGTTCCTGGCGCAGACGATTGCCCGCATCCTGCGGCTGGACCGGCAGTGGCCGGTAGCGCTGGCCGGCATGGGGAATCTCGGGCGCGCCATCGCCAACTACCGGGGGTTCACGCCGTCGTCGTTCTCGATTGTCGCGCTGTTCGACCGCAGCCCGCGAAATGTTGGCAATGTGGTGAACGGGATGGAAATCCTCCATGATGACCACCTGACCGACACGATCATCCGCGAGCGGATCCGGATCGGGATCATTTCCTCGCCGAAGGCCAATGCGCAGGAAATTGCCGATCGGATGGTGGCCGGTGGCGTCGAGGCGATTCTCAACTACGCGCCAGTGATCCTGAAGGTGCCGGACACGGTGACGGTCCGCGAGATCGACCCGGTGTCAGCTCTGCAGAGCATGACCTACTACGTGTCGGAGCGCGGAAACGGGTAGCAGGCGGCTTTTCCAGCATCGGAACTCGGGCAGGGGAGGGCATGTGCCCTCCCCTGTTTCATTTGGTCACGACTCCGGCGGGATGTGGGGGAACGCGCTGTCCATCGACAGCAGCTCGACGAAACTGCGAAGCGCCCGGCTCTGATGGACCGAGTCGCGGGTGAGCAGGCAGATCGGGGCAGCGGAGACGAATCCGGCGGCAGCGACGACCTCAAGAGTGCCGAGTTGCCGCTCCTCAATGATGGCGCTCTCCGGCAGCAGGCCCAAACCAAAATCGGCTTCGACCAGGCGCTTCTGGGCGGTGAGACTGTCGATCTCCACTCGCCTCGGGAGCGGCAGTCCGTGGCGCTGGAACGACGAATCCAGCAGCCGGGCGAACCCCTCGCCGGATGACGCTCGGTCGAGCGGAAAGGTGACCCAGGGCGCC
>JAEZJB010000280.1 GCA_023415845.1 Chloroflexota bacterium
GGAAGAGCGGGAAGGCGATGGTTGGTATCGCCCGGAGTTCGATCCCGAACGAGAAGGCGCGATCGCTGTCGGCATCGACATCATCGAGATTGCCCGTATCCAGCGAACGTATGACGACTTTGGTGAGAGATTCCTCCAACGAGTTTTTACCGAGCGCGAGCGCGAACGATACCGGGGACGAGTCAATGAACTTGCGGCCCGGTTTGCCGCGAAGGAAGCAACCTCGAAGGCGCTGGGAACCGGCATCGTCGGCATCCGCTGGCGGGAAATGGAAGTCCTGCCCAATCGCCGGGGCAAGCCGGTGCTGATCCTGCACGGCCAGGCGGCCGAGCGGGCGCGGCAGCTCGGGCTGACCGACTTCAGTGTCTCGTTGACTCATTCCCGAACCGACGCGATGGCGTTCGTTGTCGCCACCGTCAGACCCGCCCCCCAGGCCGCATCGATTCAACCGGTTTCTCCCTCCACGGGTGTCGACTAAAACTGCAAGGAACAACGCACATGGCTGATACAGCACGAACGATCGTCGACGAGGCGATGGCACGAGACCTGCTTCCGGTACGGGAGGTCGGCACTCATAAATGGGATGTTGGCGGGGTCATCGTTGTCGCAGGGTCGCCATCGTATCCCGGAGCCGCGATCCTGGCCAGCCGGAGCGCCGGACGAGCCGGTGCGGGTATCGTGTACCTGGCTGCGAGCCGAGGGATTATTGGCACGGTCGCATCCGCGATTCCCGAGGTTGCCTACATTCCGCTGCCCGAGACCGAATCGACCAGTGGTGCACGACGAGCGGTCGAATCAATCCGTGAGCACCTGCCTCGAACCAGCTCGATGGTGATTGGGCCAGGCCTGGGGGCGGATGAGGTAAGCGACACCTTCCTGTCGGCGCTGTTTGGGTTCGGTGGCCGGTCAGAGCAGGCGCGCGGACGGATGGGGTTTGGGAACGACACCAGCACCACTCCGACGAATCAGGATCCGACGGACTCGATATTCGCGGAGTCGGACGTCAATATCGTGATCGACGCTGACGGCCTCAACTGGCTGGCGAAGCAGGATCTCTGGTGGGAACGGCTTCCTGCCCAACGGGTGGTGCTCACCCCGCACCCCGGAGAGATGTCTCGACTGCTCGACATTCCGGTTGACGAGATCACCGCCGACCCCGTCACTGTCGCGGCCGACGCGGCGCGGCGATGGCAGCAGGTCGTGCTCCTGAAGGGAGCCCAGGCGGTCGTTTCCAATGGCGAAACCACCATTGTGGCCGACCTCGCTGCCACCTCACTGGCGACCGCGGGAAGTGGCGACGTCCTGGCGGGGACGGTTGGTGGGTTGCTCGCCCAGCTGCGATCTCCGCTCGACTCGGCGACATTGGCCGTGTATGTAGGACCGCGCGCCGCACTGAGAATGGAAGATCGCTTTGGCATTCTCGGCGTCGTCGCGACCGACCTGCCGGATTCGATTGCCACAGAACTCGCCCTGCTCGCGAACTGACACAGACCGGGATGGGGATCCCGTTCAAGGAGAGAACCTGATGACCGATAACACCCCTGGCACCCAAAGTGGTGACATCGATCCGCTGGTGACCCAGATCATGCGTTCCGACGTGCCCACCATCAGCCCACAGGCAACGATCGGGGAAACGGCTCGCATTCTCGTCGAGCACGGTGTGCCCGGCGTCGCAGTCGTGGAAAACAACAAGGTCGTCGGGATCATTACCGAGGCCGATCTCATCGCCCGGGAAGCCGATGTCGATGTGCCGACCCCAGTGCCCTTCCTCGACGCCATCTTCCTGGCTGACGCCGGACCCGACTTTGACGAAGAAATGCGCAAGGTGACGGCGGTAAACGCGCGCCAATTGATGACGTCCCCGGTGATCAGCATCCGCGATACCGCGACGCTCACCGAAGTGGCGACGCTGATGGTCGATCGGCGGATCAATCCGATCCCAGTGCTCAACGATGACCTGCAGGTAGTGGGCATCGTCTCACGGTCCGACCTGGTGCGGATTATCTCGGCCCTGGAGAACCAGCCGGCGCAGGATACGGAAGATGCTGACTAGTCCGGCTCGCACCGTCACCGATGTAGCGACGTCCTGGAAGGGACGACCGGTGGTGGCCATCACCGATCTCGACGTGGTTGCCAGCAACATCCGGGCGCTCAAGGGCATTATTGGTCCCGATTGTTCACTGATGACCGTGGTCAAGGCCAATGCCTACGGGTTCTCGGCGGTACCGATAGCCAAAGCAGCGGTCGATGCCGGCGCAACGGCACTTGGTGTGGCCACCGTTGAGGAAGGCGTGCAGCTTCGTGACGCCGGCCTGACGACCGTGCCGATCCTGGTGTTTGGCGCGATTGGACGCGACGAGCGAGCACGCGCGATCACACACCGGCTTGGGATCGTGGTAACGAATGCAGCATTCGCTCGCGGTTTGGCCAAAGTCGCCCGGGAATCGCTGTGGAAGGAGCAGGTATCGGTTCACCTCAAGATCGATACTGGCATGCGTCGATTCGGCGCGGCACCGAATGAGGTCGTTGACCTGGCAAGAGTCATCACGTCGCTCCCTGAACTCTCGTGGGATGGCGTGATGACCCATCATGCCTCGGCTGACGCGCCCGACCCATCTTTCACGCACCATCAGGCGGCTGTCTTCGAGGCCTGCATTGCCGAGTTGCGAGCGGCCGGTTTCGAGAAGATTCCCACGCAGCACGTGGCCAACACCGCGACGACGCTCCGATTCCCGGAATACCACCGGAATATGGTGCGGTGTGGCATCGCGACGCACGGTCTGGAACCCGACCCCGACATGCAGCTGCCTGAGGAGTTTCGCCCGACCACTATGATTCATGGACGAATAGCCCGGGTTTTCGACATTGTGCCCGGCGATGTCGTTGGCTATGGAGGCACATGGTCTCCCGAGAAACCAGTGAAGGGCGCACTGGTCGCGATCGGATATGCGGATGGATATCGACGGTCTCTCTCGAACGCGGGATACATGGCCATTCGCGGACAACGAGCCGACGTGATCGGCCGGGTGAGCATGGACCAGTGCGTGATCCGCGTTCCGGACGGGATGGAGATCGAGGCAGGTGAGCCGG
>JAEZJB010000319.1 GCA_023415845.1 Chloroflexota bacterium
GAGAACTGTCTTCGTTGACTTCATAGGCCGAGGCGATATTCGGAATCACTTCGTTCCAGTCGAACGACCATCGCACAAGATTCTCGTACCCGCTCAACCGATGCAGCATGAACAGGTAGCTGCCGCCAAGCAGGGCGGACCGAAGGGTGCCGCCATACTGACCGATCGACTCGGTGGGCTCGACGACCAGTGGATTTTCCGGCAGACGCTCGTTGACAGGGGGAAGGGATCCGGCCGCAACCAGATCGGCGAGGGCCGGTGCTTCCTGGTAGGTGCCGGTCGCGGCCGGTGTGGAACTCTGCGCCACGATCTTTCCGCCACCAGCGAGGTAGAGGACGGAGAAGCTGCTGGCGCCAGCGACGCCCTGGAGGAATTTGCGCCGGGTTACGGTCCGCTTACCCATGAATTCATCTCCTGATTCGAACCGGCAGAGTGTCGCTGCCAGATACGACCAATTCTTCAATGAGACCCATGAAATCCGCCTGTATCGGCCTATCTGGGCTCACCTCCTCCGTTGTGACGGGGATTGAGCGACCTGCCTGGTCGCCGGTCAGGATTCGAAGAAGTACTGGGACGTGTTGGTTGGTCCCGGTGTTGGGTAGACGGCGGCCTCCGGCATGGAGTCCGGCACATTCATCAGGTTGTTCTTGCGAATGCCGTAGACAACTGCCGGGGTGCCGATGCCGATCACCCAGAAGTTTTCCTGCGCGATGGCGAGGATTTCACCAAGCAGGCGATTCTGCTCCTCGGGGTCGGCGGTAGCAGTCAACTGATCGTAGAGGTCGAACTGCTGCCTGATTGCCTCGGGCGGCTCCTGCGGTTCGGCACCATTCGATGGGTTGGGGCGCCACCAGTAGTTCCAGGCCTTGCCCCAGAAGTTGTAGCCCCATGGCATGTAGAGGTAGGGATTGATGATCGCATCCTGCATGCCGCTGCCGCCCGGCCAGACACTGGCGTCATGGTCGTTGGCATTGATGCGGGTATTCATCAGGGAGCCATCTTCGGGTTTGAGATTCGCGTCTACGCCGACTTCTCGCCAGTAGTTGACGACCATGTTCGCGGCATCCGGCATTTCCGGGAACTCGCCACCGGTCGCGACTTCGAGCACAAAGGACAGCCGCTCGCCGTCCGGCCGCAGGCGCCAGCCGTCGCCGTCCCGCTCGGGGAGGACCCTGTCGAGATGCTCGTTGGCGAGATCGACATCGTATTCGGTGTATTGCTTAGCCAGCGCTTCATTGAAGAACGGTGTGGATGGCAGCGGTGCCGCCTGCCACGGTTCGCCCTGGCTGACGTAGACGGTGTCCAGCACTTCCTGACGATTGATGGCATGGGAGAGCCCGATCCGGAAATCTCTGTTCTGGAAGATTTCGCGGATTGCTTCGTTCTTGTGGGTGAGGTTCAGCTGATAGACATTGGTATTCATGATCGACGGCACGGCTTCGAAGAAGTTGTAGCCACCGGATTCACGCGAGTCGGCCAGGACCGGCTTGTTGCGGACGGTGCAGATGCTGCGCTGGATCATGTCGATCTCACCGGCCGTGGTCTTGAGCAGCAGCACTTCCTCGTCCTGGAGGACTTCAAAGTTCATGCCGTCGATGTAGGGAAGCTGATTGCCTTCGGGATCGACCTTGAAGTAATAGGGATTTCGCGTGAAGGTCACGCGGGTGCCATCGCCATAGGGCTCGACGATTTGCCAGCCGTGCAGGCGGGGCAGTTCGGGATTCGACCAGAGTGCGTTGTAGGGGGTACCCGGAATCGTGCCGCCTTTGGTGCGAAACAGGGTGGCCCAGTCTTCGACACCAGCCTCGGCAATCAGTTCATCGAGGTTTTCGGAGTTGTAGTCCTCATGGAACTGGCTGAGATAGTGCTTGGGATAGATAGTCCAGACGCTGCCGGCGAGCTGACACATCGACTTCAGGAAGAGACCATCCGGGCGTTCGAAGCTGATGGTCACGGTGTAATCGTCGATTTTCTCAGCCGTCGTCGGGTTGGCCGCACCGCCGAGAATCGGATTGTTCAGCACGGCGTCCACGTAGAACAGGATGTCATCGGCGGTATAGGGCGCGCCGTCTGACCATTTCAGCCCTTCGCGCAGGGCGAAGGTGTACTGGGTACTGTCGGCATTTACCTCATAGGCGGAGGCGACGTTGGGGATGACTTCGTTCCAGTCCATGGACCAGCGCACGAGGTTCTCGTAGCCGGCGATGCGATCCATCATGCCGGTGTTGCTCCCACCAAGCAGGGCGGACCGGAGCGTGCCACCGTACTGGCCAATTGTCGCGACCGGTTCCACCACCATCGGCTGCAGTGGCAGGCGCTCGTTGACCGGTGGGAGGGAGCCGGCCGTGACCAACTCAGCCATCGCCGGAGCCTCCTGGTAGGTACCAGTCGCGGCGGGCGTGGAACTCTGGGCGACGATCCTGTGTCCATTGGCCAGGTACAGCACCGAGAAACTGCTGGCACCGGCGGCACCCTGCAGGAATCGACGTCTGGTAATCGCTCTGCTCAACTCAGTCCTCCTCGTGTTGATGTTGATCGGTCAATCGGCAGACAGGCAGCATTCCGGGCGATGTCCCTAGTCGGCGGCAGCCGCCAGCGGCTCGAATGGGGGCAGGTTGTACACCTCACGCGCGTTTTCGCTCATCACCCGCTGACGCATTTCGCGGGGGAAGGCGCGGGCGGCAAAGTCGGGGGTGTCGCCATCCCAGTGCGGATAGTCACTGGAGAACATCAGCATGTGTTCGGCATCGAACATGTTCAGGATGGCCTTGAAGTGATGCGGGTCGTCGGGCTCCTCGATCGGCTGCGTGCTGAGGAGGATGTGCTCCCGGGCGTATTCGCTCGGGAGGCGGGTCACCCAGGGCACCGACTGGCGGAGGGCCTTCCAGTTCTTGTCCAGGCGCCAGAGGATGGGTGGTATCCACGAGACACCACCTTCGAGCATGATGAATTTGACGTTGGGATACTTGATGAAGGTGCCCTCGACCAGCAGGCTGACAAGATGGGCGATGTAGTTACTGGCGAGATTGGTGTGCCATTCGAGGTAGCTCCCGGCATAGCCAGCTGGAGTGGATGGACCGGCGACACCGGTGCCCTCGTTGCCTGGATGAATGGTCACCGGCAGTTTGTATTGCGATGCCGCTTCGAAAATGGGGTCCATCCAGCGGTGCCCCATGGGGAACTGCGAGCCACTCCCCATCAGCACCTGTACCATGCGGGGATGCTCACCGAGCCGGTGAATTTCGCGGGCTGCCAGCTTCGGATCGGACTGGGAGACGAGGATCGAGCCAAGATAGCGGGGATCGGCAGTCAGCCAGTCGTTGACGATCACATCGTTGACCGCGCTGCAGTAGGCGGCGGCATAGTCGGGCTCGGGCGAGACGCCGAGGTGCATGCCCGGCGGGTTGAGGACCCCAAAGTCGATGCCATAGGGATCGAGGAAGTGCTCGGCGAGCAACGCGGGATCAGACTCGATGCGAGTCCCGTCCTCGGTCACGGCGTCGGCACGCATGACCCCGTTCGGATTCCAGTAACCGAGGTGACCGGGCCCGGCGTTCCCGGCGGCGAGCCTGGTTTTCCATGCCTCGTCGATGAAGTCGAGCATGCGCTCGCGACTGACCGTGTTGTGGATGTCGGTATCGATGATCCGGTACTTGTGGCTCACAGTGCCATCCTTATCGCTTGCCTGGTCCCGGTGATCAGGAGTTTGCGTGTGCTTCCACCGTCAGATTCACGACCGATTGCGCACCGGCCGCCGAGAGTACGTCCAGTTGCCACCCTCCTCCATGCTGGCCAAAGACTGATTCCTGGTCGGGGTCGTGCCACCAGGTGATTCCATGGATTCGTCCCGAGTGGAGACGAATGCCCCCGCCAGTCCCTGTTTCTTCCATCAACTCCAGCGTGTCGGCCCGAAAGCGAAGCCGAAGCCCGATTCTGGGAGCCCGGCCACCTTCGAGATGCACCTGGAGCACGTCGTCGCAGCGATAGGTGACTTCCCAGAGTGCTCCATCGAACGCACCACCCACACGGACTGCGGTGGGGTCACGTTCTTCGAAGCGCCAGCGGGAGACGAGATCGGTGATCGGGACGAGGCTGGCTTCGGCGTCACGAGCCGCAAGCACCTCGATGCCTGCCTCTCCGTGCCAACCGCCCAGCACCGCTTCCCATGGATCTTCGGGAGCGCGACGGGCGAACCAGCCGGCCAGACTTCCCCCCAGCATTGGCGCGACCCAGGCTGCCTGGGTGCCAAGTGGATCGATGATCCGAATCGGCGCACTCCCGGCCCACCCTTCCGGCACTGGTGGCGCCTCATAGACGGCAAGCCGTCGCCTGGAGGGTGGATGCTGCTGGTCGATCACAGCGTGACGTAGACCGTGTCGTCCCGGACTTCGACGGGGTACTGGCGAAGCCGGATTCGCTCATCGGCGAGCATCTTGCCGGTCAACAGGTCGAACTCCCACCCGTGCCATGGGCAGGCGACGATTTCTCCTTCACGACCCCAGCAGTATTCGCCGGGTTTGGATGGCAGGGTGGTTCCCCCAATGCGCCCCTTGCAGACCGGGGCCAGTTCGTGGGGGCAGATGTTGAGGACCGCGATGTACTCGCCATTGACGTTGAAGATGCCAATGGAGCGTTCCTTCACCGTGACGATGACGTTGGTTCCCGGCTGGATATCACTGGCACGTGCCACTGGCCAAGACTGTGGCGCCCGCTTGGTCATCGATGTCTCATTTCCTCGCGAACGTGGGAGGTCCCCAGCATTGGTACTCCTCGGAGCAGGCGATGTCCGCAGACTCTCAGTCGTGGACAAGGACTCGGGTCTCACCGCGACAAAGCGTCGGTGGGCAAAGATTCATGTTATCGATCGACATTGGCGGGATCGTACGAGAGCCAGAATCGGCTGTCAAGACCCACCCTTGCGGGTAGTGACAGCATAAAGCGAGGGATGTGTGGGCTTCATAGGGCCTTCAGAGGAGGGAAAGGACAACCTGTCGAGCCTTTGAGGACCCAACTGGTCAGGAGGCGATGTTATCGACGGTCACGCCAGGCGTGGAGCAGGGGACCGCGGGACCGTCAGGATTCGAGCCAGGAGGAGCGGGGCTGGAACCCGGGTCGGTCCATGAGCCAGGCGTTGGCCTCGCGGACAGCGATGGCGATGGCTTCATCCTGCGTGGCGGCGGTGACGCGGATGATGTGGATCGTGTGCTCGCTACGGTAGTAGGTGAACTCGAACGAGGTTGGCGAATCTCCGCCCACCAGCGAGTCCCAGTGGGGGTGCCATCCATTCCGCACCAGGGTTTCGAAGTTCCAGCGCGGTTCCGTCATGCCGCCTCTCTCCCATACATCAATCAGGACCATCGTGGCGGCGACTGTACCCGCGTGGTGGCGCGGGCACAAGAGGACGCCGGTTTCTCATTCGGTCAGGTGACCGAGGACCGGGTATCGACATTGGCGAGGTTGCCGGTGTCGATGATGTCACGCAGGACCTGGACCACATCCCAGAGTTCGACATAGCGCGTGTAGAGGGCGACCGGGGCGAGACGAATCACGTCCGGGGCGCGGAAGTCGACGATGACGCCCTGCTGGCGGAGGGCCGCGGAGATGGCGGCCGCCTGCTCGTGTTCGAGGGCGACGTGGCCTCCCCGGTCGGCATCGTGGCGTGGGGTGCCGATCCGGTAGTTGTAGGGAGATTCGGTCAGCCCGGTCGCCTCGACGAGATCCATCAGGTAGCGAGTCTGGGCGAGGGATTTGGCGCGGATCGCGGTGAGTCCGGCTTCGTGGAAGATGGGAAGTGAACCGAGGAGGGCGGCGGCCGAGAGCAGCGGGATGGTGCTGATCTGGAAGGCGCCGGCTCCGGATGCGCCTTCCCAGGCATGGGACATCTCGAACTGGCGGTCCTTGCGATAGCCCCACCAGCCGGGGAGGGCGGGGGTGGTGTTCGCGTGGCGGGGATTGACGTAGAGGGCGCCGACCGCGCCGGGTCCGGCATTGAGGTACTTGTAGGTACACCAGGTGGCGAAGTCGATTTCCCACTCGTCGAAGGCGTGGGGGATGGCGCCGACCGAGTGGGCGCAGTCCCAACCGATGAGGCAGCCGGCAGCGTGGGCGGCCCGGGTGAGGGTGGGGATATCAAGGAGCTGGCCGGAGCGGTAGAGGACCGACGGGAGCAGGACGAGGG
>JAEZJB010000370.1 GCA_023415845.1 Chloroflexota bacterium
CGTCGCCATAATTCGCGATGATCTCCGGATCCCAGCCGTCGAAGGCGCGGGCAAAGTTCTCCCGCTTGCGCAGGATGGTGATCCAGGAGAGTCCGGCCTGGAACCCCTCCAGCATCAACCGCTCCCAAAGTTCACGGTCGTCGTAGACCGGCACACCCCACTCGGTGTCGTGGTAGGTGATGTAGAGCGGGTCGGAGCCAGCCCATTCGCAGCGGCCAGTGGCGAGATCGGTCATCGGTTGGTCTTTCCTGCCTGGTTGTTCCAAACAACACATCGCGACGATGAAGTGTAGAACACCTGTTCAGGAAAATGGGCGCTGCGCAGCGGCCAGTTGCGAGCGACAGGTAAAAATCTGCTGACGCAGGCGCGAGTGCTCACGCAATGAAAGCCAGATCGTCACCCCCAGCACCAGGCAGGCGACCGCACTCAGCGCCAGCAGAATGTCGACAGCGGTGACGTCGGTTGAACTGAGCTGAGCGGCCTCGCGCTTCACCCCGGCAGACCCCAACACCAGCAGGCCGAAACCGGCGGCGAGCAGCTGAATACCTATTGCTACGACGACGAGCAGGCGTGACCGGAAGCCCATGGCATGGTGACCTTTCCGCGGGCGGTGCGCTGAGATGAATTGATGTCCCGAAGCCGAGCATAGCACCGTCGTCGCCTGCCAGAATCCTCACCCGACTCCCATGGGGCTACCTCGCGCGGAACGTCAGGCCAGGCCCATGGCCCCCTGGGTGGGCCCGACGCCTGAAACGGATACTCGTGACTGGTGCATGGCGCTGAAAGGTGCGGAAAGCGTTCCCGAGGGCGCGCCGGGCCAGTCATCGGGGTGCTGTGAAGGGGGCTCGCCATTGATGTCGCGCCATCACAGAGCAGCGGCGCTGGCGTCCCTTAGCTCCGCCTCCGGGCGCAGCCCACCGGTAGCAGCGACGGGGATTCGCCGTGCTACATGTACATCCGTTCACCGAGGCAGGTGGCCAGCAGCGAGGTCGCGACCAGCGTGCTGGTGCCGGCGGGATCGAGGTCGGGGTTCAGTTCCACCCAGTCCAGTGAATGAATCGGGAGGTCCCATTCGGCGAGTTCCCGCAATGCCCGCGAGGCTTCGCGCACGGTCAGCCCACCGGGCCAGCGCGTGCCGGTGCCGGGCATGATCGTCGGGTCGAGCACATCCACATCGAAGGAGACGTGAATCCCGTCGACTTTTGTGGCCCGCAGGTGCTGCAGCGCCGCGCGAACGCCCTCCATGATCCCAAGGTCCGACCACTCCTCCATCGAGAGGGCCCAGATTCCCAGGTCCCGGATGCGTCGCGCCTCGGCCGGGTCGATGTCGCGGATGCCCAGCATGCAGACGTTTTCCGGGGCCACCATCGGAATCCGGTCGACCAGCGCGGTCAGCGACGGCAGTTCCTCGACCGCCTCCCCAATCGCGACACCCAGCGGCATCCCGTGAATGTGGCCGCTGGGTGAGGTCGAGGGCGTATTGATGTCCGGGTGCGTGTCGAACCAGATGACACCGAGCTTGGTGCAGGCGCGGGCCGCCCCGGCGATGGTGCCGATCGCGATGGCATGGTCACCACCCAGCGTCAGCGGCAGATCCCCGCGCCCGATCGCTGCCGCCACCTGCGCCGCTACCTCGCGGCTGGTGATCTCCACCTCGGGCAGGAATTCGAGCGACTGCCGATGCAACCGCCTATCGGCATCGTGTGGAACGGGCGTGTCGATGATCTCGATCGGCTGCAGGCGGGTGGCCAGATGATCACGGTCGGGCCGTCGCCAGCGTTCGGCCAGTTCGTCGGCCAGCAGTCGGGCCCCCTTTTCCGCTCCCGGATTTTCGGCTCCGAGCCAGAGCGGAACCACCAGCGGCCGAATGTCAGCCCAGGTCAGCCGATTGCGGGGGACGCGGGAAACGGGATGGCCAAGCGCAACGCGCTCGTTGGCATCGATCGCCATCGATCGATCTCCTTGCACGTGGTGATCCGGCGCCTGGACCCGGACCGGGGAGTGAGCCCGGTCCCGATCGTTACGGACCAGTGTCGATCGGTTCGTCCACCAGGAGAACACCGGTGGCCATGGCTCCCGGAAGCTCGGGAACCGCGGGCCGAAACCTTCCGGCCCGGGAATGTGCCTACATCACCGTCGGGGCTGCGATCCCCAGCAGGGCCAGTCCGTTTCTCAGCGTCGTGCGCGTAGCCGCCACCAGCGTCAGGCGAGCCGAACGCACCGGTTCTTCCGAGATCAGGACCGGACAGGCATGATAGAAGTCGTTGAAGCGCTTCGCCACCTCGAAAACGTAATTCGTGATGTGAAGGGGCCGATGTTCCTCGGCGGCGCGCTGCACGATGGCCGGGAAGTCGGCGATGGACTGGAGGAGGGCCAGTTCCTCCGGCGCCGGGGTGACGAAGTCGAGCGTATCCAGCTTGGCGACCATGGCGTCGTCCTCGACACCACCATTTTCCAGAATCCGGCAGGCGCGGGCGTGGGCGTATTGAATGTACGGCGCGGCGTGCCCTTCGAACGACAGGGCTTCTTCCGGATCGAAGATGATGACCTTGTTGCCATCGCGGGCCAGCATCACGTACTTGATCGCGCCCACGGCCACCTGCCAGGCAACCTGCTCCTGGATGTCGGGCGCCAGGTCAGGGTTCTTTTCCTGGATGACCGACCGCGCCCGCGACACCATCGCGTCGCGCACGTCTTCCAGCATCGGGGCGTTGCCCTTGCGCGAGGAAATCGCACCGGTCGGCAGGGCCACGAATTCGTAGCCAAGGTGTATGCAGTTTTCGGCCTGCTCGAAGCCGTAGAGTTCGAGGATCTTGAAGATCTGGTCGAAGTACAGCGATTGCCGAACGTCCACCACCCAGATGGCACGATCGATCTGGAACTCCTCGAACTTCTGCTTGGTTAGCGCGAGGTCTTTGGTCGAGTAGAGCGTGGTGCCATCGGACCGCAGGATCGGCATGGTCCGATAGGTTTCGGTTTCCAGACCAAGCTTCTCGTCGATCTTTACGACCGGCAGGCCATCAGAAACCTCGGCGATGCCCCGCTCGAGCAGTTCCCGAACGATCTGCCGACCTGGGTCTTCGACTTCGCTTTCCCAGAAATAGTGGTAGAACGTGGCGCCGAACTCATCGAAGATGCGGTA
Source organism: Chloroflexota bacterium (assembly GCA_023415845.1). Lineage (GTDB taxonomy): Bacteria > Chloroflexota > Chloroflexia > Thermomicrobiales > UBA6265 > JACCYX01. Next base: position 3,143 of record JAEZJB010000370.1, read on the forward strand.
GAGGTCGGCCATGCTCCAGTCGCGGGTCTTCTGCCACAGCGCAACGAAATCGGGATCCTTCGATTCCCATTTCTGGAAGAGGTCGCGGGTCGCCTGCTCCCACTCGGGAACGTGCGGCCACCAGTCGATATGCTCGTTGAGTGCCTCCCAGGCGGCCAGTCGTTCCTCAACGGACATCGACGGCGTCACGTTTCCTGCCGCCTCGATGTCGACGTCTTCGTTGATCTCCACGTCGTCCTGGTTGACCTGGTCGAGTTGCTCGCGCAGTTGCTCACCGATGATCGGCCAGAAGGTCAAGATCACGTTCTCGTCGCGTAGTTCGGCGATGTCGATTTCCTGCTGGCTGCTGATGCGGCCCAGCAGGTAGGCAATGTCCTCGCCGTCGACGAGGTTTGTTCGCCATAACGTGCGCATCATCCGGTCGGCGGCCGCTCCGAACACGAGGTCTTCCTGGACCAGGGCGTTGAGGAACTTTGTCGCATCCTTGCGGAAGCTGAGCCGTTGGTCGGCTTCGGCGTAGATGTCGCCCAGCCAGCGGCCCTTCGAGGCATCCCCCTGGGGCTCTTCACCCACATGGAACGCCTGGTAGCACCACAGGCACCGAATGACGTGCCGCCCAATGTCGCCGATGTAGTTGACCGGCATCGTCTCGTAGCCGGCAGCCGTCGAGATGTTGGTCACCGCCACGCCGAGGCAGATATTGCGGAGGTGGCCGACGTGGGCTGCCTTGTGGGTGTTGAGCTGCGAATGCTCGATCATCACCCGTTCGGACTTCGATCCGGCCGGGGCATGACCATAGGTGTCACGCTGCACCAGCACCTCTTCCAGCAGGCTGCGGGCAACCTGGTTGGCGTCGTAGGTGAGGTTGATGTAGCCGTTGACAGCCTCGACCGTGGCGAATCGGCCCGTGGCCGCGACGTGAGCCGCCACCTGCTCGGCGAGCGCCTGCGCCCGCGGACCGACGAGGTCGTTGACCTTTTTCTTCGCTTCCTTCTTGGAAAGGCCCTCGAGTTCTCCCGAGGCAGCGAGGTCAGCCGTCACCAGTTCCCCGGCGAACAGGCGGCTCACGGTCGAGGCCGATCCCCACGTTCCCTCAAACGGCAGTGCGCGCAGGTCGATCGGGCGGGTGCCCGGGTCGATCCCGGCGGCCTGGAGCCCAGCCCGGATCGCCTCGATGGCGGCCTGTTCTTCTCGCGCGATGATGCCCGTGCTGGCGGCGACGTTCGACATGGGTGAGCGGTGACTCCTGAAGTTGAGACGAGGGGACGATCATGTGGCAAGCATGCATGCCAGGGGGTGGATTCGCGGCCACAGTGGACCGTTATTTACCCAAAAGTGCGAAATACCAGGGAGTTACGATTCGGCCGTATCACGCTGGCCAAGCCGGTTGAGCCAGGGACCGAGCATCAGACGCAGCCCGCTGAGCATCAATACGATGCCCACGATCAGGACGATCATCTGCTGGTAGCCGAATCCTTCACCGCCGCCGATGCCCAGCCGGTCGGCAAGCAACGAGAACAGTGCCAGACCGCCACCCCCGATCAACAGGAGGACGGCAG
>JAEZJB010000374.1 GCA_023415845.1 Chloroflexota bacterium
TGCTGTCCGCCGCATGGATTCTGCAGATATCCCCCATGCCGGTTCGATTGCAGAATCCTAGAATGCCGTCATTGAAACATGTTGTCAGGTGCAGGATCGGTACGCTATGACCACCAGACTCTCGCAAATAGCCCTTGGCGGTTTCGGAGTCGTCTCCGCGGCGTTCATTGGGCTGAATCTGTTGACCGACCGCTCGTCGTTCTGGGCGATCTGGGTCATTTGGGCGGCGGGCATGGTGGCCGCCGCGGTCATCGGCATGGCTCGCCTCTATCCCCATCGCCTCCTCGGGCTCTGGCTTGGTGGTGGGGCCGTGCTCCAGATCGGTCTGTTCGTGCTCGACCTTCGTGACGGAAACGACCTCTGGTTTTTCTGGCCGCTCGGGGTGTGGGTCATCGGCGCCATGGCCATTGCCGGCCTGACCGTCAACCTCCTCGATTCGGTGCCGACCAGCCGTCCGCTGTCCGAGGTTGACGTCCATGAAGATGGCGCGCTGTCCCGGCCCGCCAGTGATGTCTCCGGTCCCCCGCCACTCCCGCGGGCCCCGCACTCGGTGGAGCGGTAGCCCTCCGGCTTATCGTCAGGCATCGCCTGGCTGGTACGATAGGGAGCATCCATCCATTGCATTGGTGTTCCAATTGAGGAGAGGCATGACTGACGCAACCAACGATCCCCGCCTGACACCCGGTATGAACGTGCTGACCGCCGATGGTGAATCGCTGGGGTCGATCTCCAGTATCGAAGGCACCTATCTCGTTGCCAGCAAAGGTGTGGTCTTTACCGGCACCACCTATATCCCTGCCTCCGCCGTCGCCACTGTGGAAGAGGATGAGGTCCGGCTCGGGGTGACCGGTGGTGAGGTCCGAGCGGCCGCCTGGGACGAGGTGCCCGACGATTTTCGGGCGGAGGCCACCGCCCCGGAAGACGCCGCCGAAGTCCCCCAGAGTCGCAGCAACACCGCAGCCATCCGCGACGATCAGTCCAACTGATCCCAGGGTTGCCTCCTGAGCGGAAAGGAGTCCCTGCTCGACGGGTCTCTCTGCGGCAGGGGTGTGTCGCCCGCAGGGACTGCCTGCTACACTTGCCGCCTGCTTTCCGCTTTATCAGATGAGGGTGAGACCCATGGCCAACGCCTGCTGTAACCAGTTCCAGTAGCTTCACTTACCTGGCATCGTTGCTGCATCCACCCGGATGCCGAGTGATGAGCGCGCCCCTCCAATCCGAGCGCGACATCGGCAACGTGTCGGTCACCCCCATGATTGGCAAGGTGTGTGTGCATGGAATTCGGCCAGCAGGAAGTAGTGGCGTCGTCGCCACCGCCGGTCATCTGTGTTTCCCGTCTCTCGAAGTCATACGCGTTCCACCGTCAGGCCCCTGGCCTCCGCGGCGCGTGGCGCTCGCTCGTGCGCCGCGAGACCGAAGTTCGCCGCGCCGTGGAAGATGTGTCATTCAGCATTGCGGCCGGTGAGGTGGTCGGACTGCTCGGCCCCAACGGTGCCGGAAAGACCACCACGCTCAAGATGCTGACTGGCCTGTTGCACCCCACCTCCGGCTTGGTATCGGTGTTGGGTTACGAACCGTTCCAGCGGCAGGCCGCCTATCTCCGCCGCATCGCGTTGGTGATGGGCCAGAAGTCCATGCTCTGGTGGGATGTTCCCGGCATGGAAACCATGCTCCTCCACAAGGAGATGTACGGCATCGACGATGCCACCTTCACCGCCTCGGTCGAAGAACTGGCGACGATGCTTGACCTCCATGACCTGTTGCCCGTGCCGGTTCGCAAGCTCTCGCTGGGCGAGCGCATGAAGATGGAGTTGATGGCGGCGTTGCTGCACCGCCCCGCCGTCCTCTTCCTCGATGAGCCTACGATCGGGCTCGATGTCGTCGCCAAGGCCCGGGTCCGTGGCTTCCTCGCCGACGTCAATCGCACCCGTGGCACCACCATCATCATTACCAGTCACGACATGGATGACATCGAGGCGCTCTGCGAACGGGTGATGATCATCGACCATGGCATGCTGGGATGGGATGGCCGCCTGGCCGACCTCGTACGGGAAGTCCAGCCTCGCAAGCGGGTCCGGGTCGTCTACGCCGCGGAACCTGAACTGGCGCAACTGCCGACCACGGTTGAGGTAATGAAGCAGGAGAGCGATGGCAGCGCCGGTGCTACGCTGTCGCTGGAAGTCGCCCGTGAACATCTCTCCTCCGTGCTGGAGGTACTCCCCCGGATCGGTCCGCTGGTCGACCTCGAAATCACCGATGCCGATGTCGAAGAGATCATTCGCGATCTCTTCACGCGTCCAGTCGGGCAGGAGGTGCGGCCGTGACCATTGCCGAATACCGCCGATTGCTGGCACGCCTGGTAGTCATCAACGTCGTCAATACCGTGACCTACCGCGCCGACTTCGTCATGTACATGCTCGGCACGATCCTCACCCCGGTGATCTCGCTCCTGGTCTGGCGCGCCGCCATCGCCAGTGGTGCCGAGCTGCCGATCACGGAAACCTATCTCACCTCCTATTTCGTCGTGCTGGCCGTCGTCAACATGCTCACCTCGGCCTGGCTCTCGGAGTTCCTCGCTGCCCAGATCCGGGATGGGCGCCTCTCCATCTGGCTCGCCCGGCCGGGATCGTTTCTCTACGAACTGGCCGCCAACAACATTTCCGAAAAGTGCTTCAAGCTCGTTGTCCTCCTGCCAATGGTCGTCACGTTCGGGTTCATCTTCCGGGCCAACCTCTCGATCTCCACATCCCCGCTGCTCTGGGCGCTCTGGCTGGCCAGTGTCCTCATGGGTGCCGTGATGTTCTTCTGCCTCGACGTCATCGAAGGCTCGCTCGCGTTCTGGCTGGACGAAGTGAGTGGGATCGTTGCGGTCCGCCACCTGCTGATG
>JAEZJB010000402.1 GCA_023415845.1 Chloroflexota bacterium
ACGTATCCCGCGCTCGAAGGGCGGCACTCGCGATGGGTGCGGCAAGCACTGATCCCTTCAGGGCATCATGGATGCCCTCCCCGGTAAACGGGTCCAGGAACGACGCCGCATCACCGACCAGCAGGAAACCATCGCCGGACGTGCGGCGTGCCCGATGCGCCATATTGCCGACGCCGCGCAGCTTCCCCTCGCGGGTCGCGCCCTCCAGCTTGCGGGCAATTTCGGGGATTGCGTCAATCGACGCGGCGAAGTAGTCCTCGATTGAGCCGTCGCGCCGCTCAACCCGTCTTGCCGGCGAAACGAACGTGAGATTAACCAGGCCGTCTTCGAGCAACGCCAGGCCACCATAGACGCCGTGGCCAACGTGCATCTCACCGAATCGATCGAGCCCCGAGACACCACGATAATGGGCGACCAGGCCGGTCTTGCGGAGAAACGGCACACGGGCATCGAGTCCCAGTTCCCGGCTCACCACCGAATGATGTCCATCGGCCCCGATGACGAGCGCCGCCCGGATCTCCTCCCGCGCGCCATCGATGCTCGCCTCAACCCCGACGACTCGTGCCCCTTCCCGCAACAGCGTTCGCACATGGGCACGCTCGATGATGGTGGCTCCTGCCGCTTTCGCCGCTTCCAGGAGAAGATGGTCGAGACGATACCGTGAGATCCCGAGTGCTGCCTGTCCGGGCTCGGCCCGCGCGTAGTTGGCGGCAAACCGCTGACCGCTGGGAGCGTGGACGAGCATTGCCTCCATCCGGTCGGCACCGGCCGCCATGACATCGTCAAGCACTCCAAGTTGCTCCAGCAGTGGGACAGCCCCAGGATTGACGTATTCCGAGCATGCCTTGTGCCGGGGGAATCGGGCCTTGTCCAGCAAGGTAACGTCGTGACCAAGAGCCGCCAACTGCATGGACATCGCGCTTCCGGCCGGTCCACCCCCAACCACGACGACTTCGGTATCGAGGCCTCTAGACACTGGTCTGGCCATTACGTCACCTCCTGCCGCGAGACCGCCGCCATCCGGAACCAGGGATGCGTGCTGATTTCGGCGCCACGAATGCCAGCGGCGTCGAGCAGTTCGCGAAGCTCGTCGGTGGTGTAGGCACGATGGACCGAGAGCGGCGCATCGTGCCGGGTCAACCGGTTGCGGGTCGTCACCCTCGATGCAATCCAGGCAGCACCGTAGCCAAGACGATCGCGCCGCAGGTCATTGAGGATGAATCCGCGACGCCCCAGGCGGTCCATCTCCCGCAGCACCTGCACGGCATCTTCTGGTTCGAAGTGATGAAGAGCCAGCGAGCAAAGCACGATGTCGACATGCCGGTCCGGCAATGGCACCTCCCGGGCATCGAATTCGGCCAGCGTGATTTGCGGATTCGTGTCCACACGTGGCCGGGCTACATCGAGGATTTCGGCGGATACATCACTGGCAATCACCTGAAGATCGACCCTGCGTCGCTTTGCCCATTGCACGATGGCGTGCGGGATATCCGCCGAGCCAGTCGCCAGATCGAGGACGGTGACCGGCTCTCGCGAGCGTTGGGGCAGAAGGGCGGGGAGATGACGCAGGACGATGGAGGTACCGCCCAGCAGGCGATTGACACGCTCGATGTCCCGAAAATTCGCTGACAGCTCGACCGGATCGTTGACGGGAGCGTCCATCAACTCCAGGCGAGAGCTACGCGCACCGGGGCGGCGCAATTGCCGAACCGGACTGGAGAGCATGTCAAAAGTATTGGGCACGAGGTCTTCGCTCCTGCGGATGAGTTTCAAGTGTACGCCACTGCGCGGTTGCCATGGCCAACTCACGTGCCGATCAATCCAAGCGCCCAGCCAAGACCGAGAATCACGGCTCCGGTCGCCAGACAGGGAAATGCCGCGAGATCGCCACGGCGGACATCGATCCGCCAGATGACGACGTTGCCAATTGCCAGCACGGTGGAGATTCCTGCCGCAATCCACACCCAGCCAGGTGCGGAGGTGAGTGACGGCGCGAGAGCGGTGGCCAGGAGCGCAGCGAGCAGCAGCGATCCCCAGCAGGCGAGTCGCGCACGCGTCGGGCCGAGGGCCACTGCCAGCGTCTGGACTCCTTCGCGGGCATCGGTCTCCACGTCGGGCAAAGACTGGGCGATCTGGACTGCGATCACTGCCGCCGCGCCGATTGGATACACCGCGTAGAGCCCGGGATCGACGTGACTGAGCGCCAGCCAGACCCAGATCGGGAGCAATGGCAAGGCGATCAGGTAGGGCACCCAGGACCAGATGGTCCGCTTGAACCAGAGGCTGTAGGCGATACCGACGCCGGTGCCGAGGGCGCAGACCAGAAACACCGGCAGTCCAAACGTGAGGCTCGCAACAGTCATCAGGACCAGGCCAACGACCACCATTGCCCACGCGCCACGCAACGAGACGAGGCCCGCCGGGATCGGTTTGGCCGGGCGAGCCCGACTGTCGAGTTCGACATCGACGATTTCGTTGACCGCGCCGATCGCGAGCTGGCCGCCAAACATCGCAAGGAGCAGCCAGGTCATCCGGGCTGTGCCGGGCCACCCACCGGCGGCGATCAGGGCAAACGCTGCCGTGGCGACCATCACAACGATGATCGGCACCGCGTGAGGCAGAACCAGGTAGCCGTGAATGACGTCGCGGCGCGACGGGCGGTCGATGGCGGTCATGCAGTTTCCCGGTGCGCAGGTCCCGGATGGAGACCTGTGACGTAGCGTTACTAACGGTAACGGCCTGGCGGTGCGGACTGGATCACCCATGACGCGCGGACGAAACTCCCGCGGTCGATCTTGAACTCGTGTGTGATTTCAGTAAAGCCGCGACCGCCGCGGTTTGTCCACGACGGTCGCCGGCTCTTGTTGCTTTGCACGATCAATCAGTCACCGGCAGGGAATGATTGTGGCGCGGGGGTGTGGGAGAGTCCCAACCGATCGATGGTGCGGCGAACGGGCTGCGGTGCCCACCAGTTCCAGCGGCCCATCAGGCGCATGGTTGCTGGCACCAGCAGTCCCCGGACAATGGTCGCGTCGATCAGTACCGCCAGGGCCAGGCCGAAGCCGAGGCTCTTGATCACGACAATGTCGGCCAGCATGAATCCACCGAAGACCACCACCATGATCAGGGCCGCACCGGTGATGACCCGGGCTGTCTGGGCGAGACCGGTCGCCACCGCCTGGCGGTTGTCTCCCGTGCGCTCGTATTCCTCCTGGATGCGCGAGAGCATCAGCACCTCGTAGTCCATGCTGAGTCCGAAGAGGATGCAGAACATGAGGATGGGGGTGGTGGAAATGATTTCGCCGGTTGCCTGGAAGCCGAAGAGTGACTCCAGGTGGCCCTGCTGGAAGATCCAGACCACGATTCCGAGCGATGCCGAGATCGAGAGCAGGGTCATGAAGATGGCCTTCAGCGGCAGGAAGACCGACCCGAAGGTAAGCAGCAGGATGAGATAGGCGCCGACCATCACGAAGATCGCGGCGGGCACGACCCCGGCCGTGATGCCATCGATTGCGTCGACCGACTGGGCCGCCTGACCACCGATGGCCTGTTCGACACCCGGCACCGACAGGGCGCGCAGGTCGCGGACCAGGTCTTCCTGCTCGTCGCTCGAGCCACTGACTGTCAGGCTCACCAGCACATGGTCGCCACGTACCGTGGCATCGATGGCCCCGGCGACGGGGGCGGGCAGGGTCGAGAGATCACCATCGAAGGCCGCCCAGTCCACCGCGGGGGCGACGAACGATTCGATCAGTTCGACACCGGGGACCTGCGCCACGTCGGCCAGCAGATCCTGCAGGGCAGCGATCGAGGCTGGCGAGAGCGCATCACCGTCGGTGGCCACGACGAGCATCGGGATCATCTCACCGGAGGCCTGAGGAAAGTCAGTGGTCAGGCGCTCACTGACCACCCGCGACTCCTGGCCGGGAGGCAGCACTTCGGGGCCACCAGGGGTGAGCTCGAGGCGCAGCATGGGAAGGCCGGCAGCGAGCAGGAGGACGACCAGCGCGACCACCACGACGGTCGCCCGGCGCATCACCCACTGGGCCAGTGAAGCCCAGAACCCACCTTCGGCACCGGCAACCTCGATGGTCGAGCGGCGACGGAGCGAGAGGGAGTTGACGCGGGGACCGAGCAAGGCGAGAAGGGCGGGCAGGAACGTCAGGCCGTAGACCACCGCGACTGCCGTCACAACCATGCCAGCCTGCCCCATTGACTGCAGAGCGGGGATCGGGAAGAACTGGGTGGCGGCCAGGCCCATCACCACGGTAATGCCGGAGGCGAAGATTGCCTTGCCCACCGTTCCCATCGTGACCGCTACGGCGTCAGCCACCGAGCGGCGTTCCAACTCTTCGCGGAAGCGGGTGACCATGAAGAGCGAGTAGTCGATACCAAGACCCAGGCCCAGCATGGTGACGATGTTGACCGCGAAGATCGACTGGAATGTGTCCTGCGAGAGGAAGAAGACGCCAGCCAGGGCGGCAACGATGGCGAGCACGCCCACGATCAAGGGCAACCCGGCCGCCATCAGCGAGCCAAAAACCACGATCTGGATGATGATCGTCAGCGGAATCGAGACGGTTTCGGCCCGGACGATCCCCTTCTGCACCTCGTCGGCGATGGCGCTGCCAACCAACGGGAACCCGCCAGCAGAGACCGTCAGGCCCTCGGCCGCGCCGGCTTCCTCGACGTGCGCGACGAAATCGGTCAGCTCGGTGCCTTCGAGATCGGTGCCCGGCGCCGGGTAGACCACCACGAAGGTCGATGTGCCATCGGTGGAGACGAGACCCGGATTTCCGCTTGACCAGGTGGTGACCACCTGGGCCACGCGCGAATCGCTGGTGACGCCGGCCAGCACGGTTTCGATGCTGGCTCGGACCTCCGGATCCTGGACCGAGGTTGAAGTATCGAAGAGGAAGACCAGGGGATCGGCATCCTGGCCGAAGTCGCTGGCGAGCACCTCGGCGACCCGGGCGGACTGCGAATCGTTGGGTACGAATCCTTCCGAGGAGAGCGTTGGCGAAATGGTGGCCATCGCGCCAATCGCGCCAACCATCGTCAAGAGCGCCACCGCCAGCACGAGCCAGCGGTGCGCCGCGACGAACCGTCCAAACGAGGTAAACATGGCAAACTCCTTCCAGGCCGGGTTCGCCTGGTAGTGCGAACCGGTGCTCCAAACCGTCTTCAGGGAACAGGAAACCCACCCGCGTCACCCGATGGCGACGCCGGATATCAGCGTGAAGAACGAACTTCGAGGAACGACAGCGACGATTAGCGCCGGGTTATGCCGAACAGAAAGGTATCGAGAACTCCCTCGAACGCCGCATCGCGACGGGCCATGGCTTCAGCGGGGTCTTCCGGAGTCTGCCAGGGCGTGTCGCCGCCGGTCAGATGGTTGGTGAGCTCCAGCGCCACGAAGCCATGGACGAGCGACCAGGCTCCCGCCAGGATCACCGGGGTCGGCATGTCGACCAGCACGCTCTCGGCCTGACCGCGGACGATGGCATTCCGCAGAAACGGATACCCACCTTGCGAAACCGGGTCATCGGGATCGCTGTCCCAGTCATCGACACACATCACCATCGACAATCCCAGCCGGAACAGATCGGGATTTGCCAGGGCATGGGCGCGATAGATCCGAGCAAGTGTGCGCAGCTCTTCGAGCACGTCGACGTCGTCGGGCAGGGCCGAAAGCCCCCGTTCCATCGCCGCCCCCACGCCATCGGCGCCCTTGAAGTAGAGGCCGTGGATGATGGCGTCCTTGTCCCGGAAGTACTCGTACAACGCCCCGGCCGAATAGCCGAGATTGCGGGCGATGGCCCGGATCGACAACGCCTCCAACCCGTCTTCGGCCACGATTCGGCTGGCCTCTTCGAGGATTGCGTTGCGCATTTCCTGGCGGTTTCGCTGGCGCCGAACCTCGGCCCCAGACAGCGTTGCACCCGACACGTGATCACCTTTCTGAACACCGTTCACCGCGTCGCCCCTGCATAGTAGCGATGGTGAAATTGAATGTCAATAGGTTATCTGAACACCGTTCAAAGATCCAACCCCTGATCGACTTATTCCACCGTCGCGAGCCTTGAACGAGCGTTCCTGCCGCTGGTTGATGGTGGGCCGGAGCATGGCTCCCTCGCCGGGTGCCAGAACGGCGCCGCACAAATTCATTAATTCATTAATTCGGAAATCGTTGATTCCACGGGCTTTCTGGCACCGAATTCGTGGGGAATTTGTGCGACTTCGTGGGGACTGGTGACCGGATTATCGAACCCGAGGCCCGTTCAGGGCGATCCCTGTTCCCAGCCATACCTATCGTACGCATCGAGCAAGCCAAATCCCGCCACCTCGCGCGAAATTGCCCCCTGGTTCAGCAGTGTTGGGCAACGCCGTGCCTCCAGCTCCCTCAGGGAAGCCTGAGGTCAGCCCCTGTTGCCAGACGACCGCTGGATTCAGCGGCTGGCGTGACCGCTCGTCGCGCCGGGAGACGGGTTCCGCGAACGAACGGTGACTGCCGATCGCTCACGAGCGGGCAAACGCACGGAATGGATTGTCGCGCGTGAGTTGGGCGATCGTTGCGTCGTCGACGCCTGCTTGCTGCAGCTTCGGCAGAAAGTACTCAACGAGGTAGGTATAGGGCATGGGCGTGCCGCCGCCGGGCTGGGCGGGATCGAACCATCCGTGATCGTGGCTCAACAAGACCCGATCACCCAGCCCGGCCTCCAGCGCGTGCTTCACCAGTGCCACGAACCGTTCATCGTCGGCGGGATTGCCGATCCCATCGTATTCGAGCCAGACGCCCCGCTGGCCAAGCTCGCGATGGATGGCCAGGTCTGGCTCCTGATGAGCATGGATCCAGATGAAGCGGCTGGTATCACCACCCGGCGCTTCGATCAGGTCGGCCTGGGAGCGCGCCACCTCACCGCGCACCGTATGGCTGCCGATCGCGGCGCCGGTGCGGGCGGATGCCTGCGCTGCCGCGCGGAGGACCTTCGCTTCCGCCGCGGTCATGCCATCGTCCGAGGCGGCGACCTTGATGAACCCGGCCCGGACGCCAGTCTCCTCGACACCGTTCTCGAGTTCCTCGACCATCCATTCGCGCAGATCGTCCTCGCTGGCATCCCGGGCCCAGGGAGTCAGCCATGGTTCGCGGTAGATGCCTGTCGGCACCACGAGCGGCATGCCGGTGGCCTGCGAGACGGCCAGGAGGAGATCGACCCGCCGCCCGACACCCACGGGGCCAGGCTCGACGATGGCGGTGATGCCCTGTGCCTGCACTGCCGCGATCTCCGGCGCCATCAGGCGGATGACGTCTTCCGCCGCGGCCTCGCCATAGCCGGGCTGATCCCAGGTCCGCAGGTCCACGAAGACATGCTCGTGGGGCAGAATCATTCCCAGGTCTTCCCGGGCACATT
>JAEZJB010000403.1 GCA_023415845.1 Chloroflexota bacterium
GCAGAGACCGAGTCGGAGGAGTTCTACCGGATTTACAACCTCCCGGTGGTGGTGATCCCGACGAACCGGCCGATGATCCGCGAAGACGCTGGCGACCTGGTGTTCAAGACCGAGCGGGGCAAGTTCCTGGCGGTGGTCGACGAAATCGAGGAGATGCGGAATCAGGGGCGCCCGGTGCTGGTCGGTACCACCTCGGTGGAGAAATCCGAAGAACTGAGCCAGCTTCTGACCCAGCGCGGCATCGAGCACAACGTGCTCAACGCCAAGCAGCACGAGCGTGAGGCCGCCATCGTGGCCGACGCCGGACTTTCAGGACATGTCACGATCGCCACCAACATGGCCGGTCGTGGTACCGACATCATGCTCGGTCCCGGCGTGGCCGACATCGGTGGTCTCCACATCATCGGTACCGAGCGTCACGAGTCGCGCCGAATCGACAACCAGCTTCGCGGACGCGCGGGCCGCCAGGGTGACCCCGGCTCATCTCGCTTTTTCGTCTCGCTCGAAGACGAACTCATGCGACGCTTCGGCAGCGAGCGGGTCGGCAGCCTGATGGATCGGATGGGTATGGCCGAAGACCAGCCCATCGAGCACCGGATGATTTCGAAGTCGATCGAGAGTGCGCAGACCAAGGTCGAAGGTCACAACTTCGATCGCCGGAAGCACGTCGTCGAGTATGACGACGTGATGAACCGCCATCGCGAAGTCATCTATGCCGACCGGCGCCGGATCGTGGCGGGCGAGGACATTCACGAGAAAGTCATCGAACTCATCGAGCATGAGATCGAGGCCATCGTCGATCGCAACACCGGTGAGCGAGACCACAAGATCGATCTCAACGGCGTACTCGAAAGCTACGATGCGCTTATCCCTGGTCGAACGGTAACGATCGAAGAACTCGAGGGCCTCTCGAAGGACGACCTGATCGACCGGCTGGCCGATGAGGCCGACGAGGAACTCGAGCGGGTCTCGAACCGGTTCCCGGATGGCGCGATGGAAAAGGTTGAGCGCCACGTCCTCCTGCAGGTGATCGATCGCCTGTGGGTAGATCACCTCACTACCATGGATGACCTGCGGCAGGGCGTCGGACTCCAGGCCTACGGCCAGAAGGATCCCCTGGTCGTCTACAAGACCGAAGGCTACCGAATGTTCGGCCAGCTTCAGGAGAACATCCAGCGCGACGTAGTACGGGCGCTCTATCGAGTGCAGCCCGTGGTGGCGCAGCAGCCGGTCCAGACGCGCGTCACCTCCGCCGAAGTCACCACCAACGCGCCGACCGACGCCGCAGAGCGGCAGACACAGCGTCGATCGTCCAAGGTCAAGCCGAACCAGCCCTGCCCATGTGGCAGCGGCAAGAAGTACAAGCACTGCCACGGGGCGCCAGCCCGGATCGCCGTATAGGGCCAGCGACGAAGAAGGGGCGACCGATTGGATCGGTCGCCCCGTTTCTGTTGCCTTGCTTCCCTGGCCTCACAAGACCCCGAAATGATCTCGAGGCGAGGCTAGAACTGACCGTTCTGACCACGGACTTCCTGGAAGACCTGCCAGGCTTCACTGCCGATTCGACTCGCCGAGTCCTTGACGCGCTGACGCTGCCGCTCGTTGAGGAAAGCCACGTAGACGACTCCGCCGAGGGCTGCGCCCCAGCCGATTATCGCCCCGAGTTCCTTGGTGCCACGTCCGGCAGCGGTGGCGGCCTGCGTCGATTTTACCTGGACAACCTCGGTGGTTTCGGACAGCTTGCGCGTGGCATTCTCCCCCAGCGTGTGAAGCTGGGTGGTCACGTCACTGCCCGACGAGAGGGTGTCACCGGCATGCAGCACGCGCTCCCGTGCTTCGGGCAGCAGATGCTCTCCGGCCTTCTTCGCTTCGTCGATAGCGTGCGTGGCAGTCACCGCTGCTTCCCTGGCGAGCGGCGCCGCGTTCTTCTGGGCTTCGGCGACGAGCGCGGCAATCTGGTGGCCGAGGTTCTCGAACGGGCTGCGGTCCTTCGAGGAGGCGGCAAGCTTTTCGGCTTCGGCCCCGGCGGACGCGATCAACCCCTCCGCCTTCGCCTGGACCTCTGGCGCCTTTTCTCGCGCCTGTTCCGCCAGTTCGGCAGCCAGGATCTTCGCTCGCTCGAGCAGGTGCTGACCTTTCTCCTGGAGCTCCGGAGTTCGCTCCTTCGCCTTGCCGGCCAGTTCCTGCGCCAGGCGACTTACCTGCTCCCGAGCCTCGGGAGCACGTTCCAGCAACGCATCGCTTCTCACTCGAGCCTCTGCAGCGGCTGTGGCGGCGGCATTCTTCCACTCAGGGGCAAGCCGCTTGCCTTCGGCCAGCAAGTCGACCGATCGGTCCTTGAAGGCGGCGAGCACTTCGTCGGCCTGGGTCGATGCTTCGGCACCGAGGTTGTTGGCCTTTTCGGCCAGATCGATCTTCCGCGCTTCCTGTTCGAGTTCCTGTGCCCGTGTCAGGACAGCCGCCACCGCACGATCGGCGTTGCGAGAGAAGCGCTTCGCAGCTGCCTTGGTCACGCCCCCGTCTTTCGCCGTCAGCGTCCGCAGGTCGCCAACAACGTCCTGAAGCTGGACCAATGTTTCGTTCGCCTTGCGCTCCAGAACCGCAACGCGATCATCGAGTGTCTGCTGGACTTTCTGCTGCTTGCGTTCCTTGTTCCCGAACATGCTGATCACTACTCCTACGAGGGCGGTGGCACCGACACTGATTCCGACGGCCTTCAAGGAACTGGCAATCGCATCCTGATCATCTGCCATGGATCCGCTGCTCCTTCATCGAACGTACCTGACCTGAACAAATGGTATCGCCACCGTCAACAAACGCCGAGGCGTGCCGCGTGCGCAAGAGCCAGATTCCGTACCAGGAGGGAAGATTTGCCTTCGTCCGCTGGCCGAATCGCGGTTGGCAGCGGCTCGCCTTCTGGCAGACCTGGCGGCAGACATGCGTCGTACACTTGGAACATCCGTGCCGAGTCGGCACTCTCCCCGCCTTCATCACGAGAAACTCCATGGCCGCAACCTCTACCTATGACGTCATTGTGATTGGCACCGGTCACGCCGGCTGCGAGGCCGCACTCGCCGCCGCGCGAATGGGATGCCGCACCCTTGCGCTTTCGCCAAACCTCGACCGGGTCGGATACATGCCCTGCAATCCCTCGATCGGGGGACCGGGTAAGTCACAGATCGTGGCCGAGGTCGACGCGCTTGGCGGCAAGATGGCCCAGGTTGCCGATGCGACCGCCATGCAGGTGCGGGAGTTGAATACCTCGAAGGGACCGGCGGTCCGGGCCATCCGTATCCAGTGCGACAAGTCGCTCTACGCGATGGCGATGAAGGAAGCGATGGAATTGCAGTCGGGCCTCGATCTCGTTCAGGACGAGGCGATCGGCCTGATCCTGTCGACTGACAAAGGCGTTCCGGTCGTTGCCGGAGTGCGCACGCGGATCGGTGGCGACATTCATGCCAGGGCAGTCGTGGTCACCGCGGGAACCTTCCTGCGGGCGAAGATGATTGCAGGAGAAACGGCGGCGGCAGGGGGCCGGGCGGGAGAAGGTGGCGATACGCAACTCGCGGCGTCGATTGGATCGCTCGATCTTCGGCTGCGGCGATTCAAGACCGGTACGCCACCCCGGATCGACGCTCGCACTGTGGATGTCTCACGTACCGTTCCGCAGCCGGGAGACGATCGGCCACTCTGGTTGAGCTGGGCGGGACGGAACGGGGAGGTCGAGCCACTAGTGTTGCCCGCGCCGGCAACTGGTCCTTTCTCCAACGTGGAAATTCGCGGCGGCCGACCCCAGGTGCCGTGCTACCAGTCGGCGACCGTGCCAGCAGCGCACGACCTGATCCGAGCCAATCTCCGTCGCGCACCGATGTACAACGGTTCGATTGAAGGAACCGGTCCACGCTACTGTCCCAGCATCGAAGACAAGATCGGTCGGTTCGCCGACAAGGACAGCCATCCGGTGTTCCTCGAACCGGAGGGTTGGCGCAGTCACGAGATTTACGTGCAGGGATTGAGCACCTCGCTGCCGCCGGATGTGCAGACAGGGGTCGTCACCGCGATTCCCGGCATGGAGGATGCCCGGATCACCCGCTTCGGGTATGCCGTCGAGTACGACGCCCTCGACCCGACAGAACTCACCCGCACGCTGGAGAGCAGGACGACTCCCGGGCTCTTCTTCGCTGGCCAGGTTAACGGCACCTCCGGCTATGAGGAGGCGGCAGGACAGGGCCTGGTCGCTGGCGCGAATGCAGGAGCCCGCGCGCTCGGGAGGGATCCGCTCATTCTCACCCGGGATGTGTCCTACATCGGGGTGATGATCGATGACCTGATCTCCAAGCCCTTCAACGAGCCATATCGGATGCTGACGTCGCGGGCCGAATACCGCCTGCTCTTGCGATCGGACACCGCCCATACACGGCTGGCTCCGCTCGGCGCCCGGCTGGGACTCGTTTCGGCCGCTCACCTCGAAGCCGTCGACACCCGGACCACGACCATCGACGCGGCAATCGCCGCACTGGGTTCGACGTGGCTGGGTGCGAATCCCCGGCATGCCGCTGCCCTTGAGGCAGAGGGATTGAAGCCAGCCTCGCGCTCGCTGACCGCGCTCGATGTCGCACGGCGACCACATACCTCGCCTGCCCAGGTATTGGCAGCGCTTCGGAAACTGGAGATGTGGGACGGACCCGAGATTGATGAAGTTCTGATCGACGACCTTGCCACGAACATCCAGTACGGTGCCTTCATCGAAAAGGAACTGCGAGAGGTAGAGCGCCACCGCGCCAATGAACATCGCACGATTCCGCCAACCCTGGACTTCGCCACGGTTCCCGGCTTGCGCGTTGAAGCTGCCGCCCAACTTTCGTCGGTGCGTCCCCCTTCGATTGGCCACGCCGCACGAACCGCAGGCGTAACGCCATCGGACATTGGCGCATTGCTCGTCCACCTCACACGAGCCGGCCTGAGCTAGTCACGACGCCGAAACAGTTGGCGCGTTATGACTAGCCGAATTGCCACCTCCGGGATATGGAAGCCGCGCCTGCGTTGCAGTAGACTTTGCGCTCGCATGGACATCCCTATCGTTCAAGCGCTCCATGCTCGCCCTGGAGGGGCAATCCGTTGGTCAACTTACGCCAGGCTTTTCGTGGATCTGCAAGCACCGCAAAGTCCGATCCCAGGCGGTGGGTCGTGTACCTTACCGGAGGACCGGAAGACCAGCGGCTCCTGGAAATCGTGGAACAGGTCGCCGAGAACCCTGACACCCACATCACGCTCGCCTATGTCGTCGAAGTGCAGCAGTCGATGCCGCTCGACGCTGAACTCCCGACCGATCTCGTCCGCGGCGAGGACACCCTGAGCACCGCCGAACTGTTCGCCTCCCGCTGCGTTGGCGGCAGACGCGAAAACGTCTCGACGGAACTTCTGCAGGCTCGTTCGGCCGGAGCCGCGATCGTCGACCAGGCGATCGACGAGAATGCCAGCGGTATCCTGGCGGCCTGCACGATCCGAAAGCGGCTCGGCAAACTCTCGGTCAATGAAAATGTCGATTACATCCTTCGGCACGCGCCTTGCGAGGTCATCGTGGTGCGGTCACCCCTTGCCGCCCCCAGTGAGTCAGGAGAGCCAGCATCGTGAAAGTCGTGATCATGGGTTGCGGCAGGGTCGGAGCACGTGTCGCATCGATCCTCGATCACCACGGACACGACGTGACGATTATCGACACCAATTCGCTGGCCTTCCGGCGGCTTTCGCCGGAATACCATGGTGACACCATCATCGGAACGGGTATCGATGAAGACGTGCTGCGCCAGGCAGGAATCGAATCCGCCGATGTCTTCATTGCCGTGACCAACGGTGACAACCGGAACATCATGGCTGGCCAGGTCGCCCGCGTCACGTTTGGCATCGAAAACGTCATCGTGCGCATCTACGACCCGGTCCGTGAAGACACCTACCGGCGACTTGGCCTGGGTACGGTCTGCCCGACGACGACCATCTCCGCGATGATCATCGACCAGGTGATGGGTGCCAGCAGTGCACTCGGACGCCGCGACACAAGGGAGTCCTGAGCGTGTATATCATCGTCGTCGGCGGCGGCAAGGTCGGCTATTACCTTACCAAGACGCTCCTGCGGGAAGGACACGAGGTCCTGCTGATCGAAAAGGACCGCACAAAGGTCGACATTTACTCGGAGCGCTTCGGGGCCGTCATGCTCGAAGGCGACGGCGCCGAAGCCTCGGTGCTGGCGACGGCCGGTGCGGCACGCGCAGACGTGCTCGTGGCAGTGACCGGGGAAGACGAGGACAACCTCGTGATCTGCCAGATGGCGAAGCACAAGTTCCAGATCGCCAAGACCATCGCCCGGGTCAACAATCCAAAGAACGAGCTCCTGTTCAAGCGCCTTGGCACTGATGTGACCGTGAGCCAGACGAACTATATTCTGGGGCTGATCGAGCAGGCGATCCCGGAGCGGTCGTTCATCCACCTGCTCAGCCTGCGACACGCCGACCTGGCGATCATCGAGGCGACGATCGGCGAGAACTCCCCCGTTGCGCACCAGCCAGTGGGCGAAATCGACCTACCGGTCTCCTGCGTGATCGCCGCGATTGCCCGCCAGGCCGACCTGATCGTCCCCGACCCAACGACCGAGATTCTGCCCGGCGACGAAATCATTGCAGTGACTCATCGCACGGAGGAAGACGAACTTCGGCGCCTGCTCGTTGTGGACTGATCTCACTCCCATCGACCCCAAAGAGGGCCAGGAGCTTGTCGCTCCTGGCCCTCTGTCATATCCAGCCCGAAAGACCTTACGGGTAAATCCCGCGCATGCGCGCGAAACCTGCCACCCGCGAAATTGCCCTTACCAGGGCGGCGGTGCGCAGTTGAATGCCGTATTGCTCCGACGTTTCGTGGATCGCCAGATACGACCGCTGCATGATCTCGCGCAGCCGTTCGTTGACCTGTCGTTCACTCCACGGAAAGGCCTGAAGCGCCTGGACCCACTCGAAATACGAGACGGTCACACCTCCAGCGTTGGCAAAAATGTCCGGCAGCACGGTTACGCCACGATCCCAAAGTATCGCGTCCGCTT
>JAEZJB010000427.1 GCA_023415845.1 Chloroflexota bacterium
GCCTACGCCGCTGAACAGTCGCGCAGGTCTGGTCTACCGGTCCGGCTCGACGGCGAGTCGGGGCGCATCATTACGTCGGAAGGCACCCGTTCATGCGTAACCCAACCGATCTCCTGATCCACTCCACGCCCTTGACGAACCCCCAGTCAGGGATTGACGTCACGCCAGAAAGCGCGGGCTGGGAGTACTGCAGCCTCCAGATCGTGCGTCTGGCGGACAACGAATCCCGTTCATTCGATTTCGATCGTGATGAGGTCTGTCTCGTGCCGCTCCAGGGCGCCGCAACCGTCGCCTCAAGCGAGGAGTCCTGGCATATCTCTCGGCCAGGCACGATGTTCGATGGCAAGCCCACTGCCCTCTACCTGCCGGTTGGATCGAGTGTCACCATCACCGCCGACGGCTGGTGCGAGATAGGTATCGCCGGTGCGCGTGCCACCGAGCATTTCCCGCCGCACCTCGTCACCCCCGACGAGATCGACGTGGAGATTCGTGGCGCCGGTAATGCGGCGCGCCAGATCAACCATCTGGTCAAACCTGGCTTCCCTGCCCACCGCCTCCTCGTGGTCGAGGTCTTCACTCCCAGCGGCAACTGGTCATCCTATCCGCCCCACAAGCACGACGTGAGCCAGATGCCCGCTGAGTCCGATCTTGAGGAGATTTACTACTACCGAATAGACCCGCCCGAAGGGTTTTGCCTCCAGCGCCTGTACACCGATGATGGCTCGTTCGACCACGCCTGGGTCATTAAGGACGGTGATCTGCTCCTCGTCCACGAGGGCTACCATGCCTTCGCGGTGGCCCATGGCTATACCGGCTATTACCTGAACGTGCTTGCCGGCGACGAACCTACGGGGCGCACCATGCAGCCGGCCGACGATCCCGCCTTCGCCTGGGTCCGTGCCACCTGGAACGATGAGCAGAATGAAGGCGCCGCTTCGTGGGCCGAAATCGATGCCCGCGTCAACCGGGGTGCCGGCCGACGCCAGGAATAAGCGCCAATTGCACGCAGTCCTGCTCACTGTTCGGGCGGGATTCGCACCAGGAGGATTCCTGAATGTCCACCATTCGGCTGACAGTCGCCCAGGCAATCGTCAAGTACCTGTCGGTTCAATACTCTGAGCGAGACGGCCAGCAGCAGCGGCTGTTCGCCGGCATCTTCGGCATCTTCGGTCACGGCAATGTCACCGGCATGGGTCAGGCCCTGGAAGAGGTTGGCGACGATCTCACCTATTACCGCCCCCAGAATGAACAGGCGATGGTGCACTCGGCTGTTGCCTATGCACGGATGAAGAGTCGGTTGCAGATGTTCGCCTGCACGTCCTCAATTGGCCCAGGTGCGACTAACATGCTGACCGGCGCCGCCCTGGCCACGGTGAACCGGCTGCCCGTCCTGCTGCTTCCGGGCGACATCTTCGCCAACCGCAAGCCCAATCCGGTTCTGCAGCAACTCGAATATCCGCTCAGCCAGGATATGAGCGTCAACGATGCGTTTCGACCAGTCTCGAAGTACTGGGACCGCATCTATCGTCCCGACCAGCTCATTGCATCGCTGCCGGAGGCGATGCGGATTCTGACCGATCCAGCCGAAACCGGCGCGGTAACCCTGGCTCTCCCGCAGGACGTCCAGACCGAAGCCTACGACTTCCCGGCGGAAATGTTCGAGCAGCGGGTCTGGAAAGTCCGGCGGCCAGTCCCGGTTGGTGAAGACCTGCAGGCGGCCGCCGAGTTGCTCGCCCGCGCCACGAACCCGCTGATCATCGCCGGTGGTGGTGTGACGTATTCGGGCGCAAACGCCGCTCTTGATGACTTCGCCAGCAGGTTCGGCATCCCCGTCGCCGAAACCCAGGCCGGAAAGGGTGTCCTTCCCTGGAACCATCCCTGGAGTGTCGGGCCAATTGGTGCCGCCGGAGGTCTCGCGGCCAATCGCCTGGCCCGCGACGCCGACGTGATCCTGGCGATTGGCACTCGCCTGGCAGACTTCACCACCGGGTCGAAAACAGCCTTCCAGCACCGCGACGTCAGAATCATTGGGGCGAACATCGGCGCCATGGACGCCTACAAGTTGGGCGCGATGCCACTCATTGGCGACGCGCGCGCCACACTCGAGCATCTCAGCGAGGCGCTGACCGTGCAGGGGGCGAAGGCTCACGCGCACGAACCGGTGGCGAAACTCAAGCATGAATGGGATGCTGCGGTCGACGACCTGATCGATCCCGACAAGGGCGGTCCATTCTCGCAACCCCAGGTAATCGGCGTCGTGAACGCCCAGGCCGAGGAGCATGACGTCGTCGTCTGCGCCGCAGGCGGCATGCCAGGCGATCTGCTCAAGATGTGGCGTCCAGTCACGCCCCGGAACTACCACGTCGAGTATGGCTACTCGTGCATGGGCTATGAGATCGCCGGTGGTCTCGGCGTAAAAATGGCCAATCCAGATGGCGAAGTCTTCGTCATGGTCGGTGATGGGTCCTATCTGATGATGCACACCGAGATCGTCACCTCCCTGCAGGAGGATCGAAAGCTCATCATCGTTCTCGTCGACAATGGCGGCTTCCGCTGCATCCGGGAACTGCAGACCCAATCGGGGTCTCCGGCATTCGGGAACGAACTTCGCTACCGCGACCCGTCATCGAACCGGCTCGACGGCTCGCTGGTCACTATCGACTTTGCGGCCAACGCTGCCAGCCTGGGAGCAGCCACCTACACCGCCGCATCGCCAGCCGAACTTCGGGAGGCTCTGAAGGCTGCCCGGTCGGAATCGATCACCACCGTGATCTATGTGCCGGTCGAATCTCAGGAGCGCGTTCGCGGCTTCGAGGGATGGTGGGACGTCCCCATCGCCGAAGTCAGCGACCAGCCCGGCATCCATGAGGCCCGTGAGGCCTACGAAGAAGGTCTCACCCGGCAACGACCCTTCGTGTAAGCCCCCGGTAGCGCCCCATCAGGCAGCAATGCACTTCTAGGACGATGGCTCCCTCAGCAAGGGAGCCATCGTTGTTTGCCAGCCACCCCCCAACTCACTACCTTCCCCGCCCAACGTCTACGAATTGATCGTAGCTGTGGCGGGATCTGACCTCTCCAGTGCGTACGAAGAGTACGCATCCGAATCCTGTCGGCGCGGTGGGTCTGATGTCCTGCTCTCCAGAATCACATCCCGGCAGCCAGCACTCATGACCCGTCACGCAACTCCTCCTCCAGTCGCGCCAATACCCCACACAAACTCTCACCTCAAAAACCCTGTGGAATCAGGGA
Source organism: Chloroflexota bacterium (assembly GCA_023415845.1). GTDB lineage: Bacteria > Chloroflexota > Chloroflexia > Thermomicrobiales > UBA6265 > JACCYX01. Next base: position 3,250 of record JAEZJB010000427.1, read on the forward strand.
AATCGGGCAAATTCGGGAGTTTATGAGTTTTTGAGTTTGTGAATTGCAAACGTTCGACCGGCCGCACGAAGCGACTGTCTTCTCCCCGCTTGCGAAATTAGAACAAATGTTCTATTCTCGAATCAGACCTATTGAGGGGCTGGACGTGCGCAATCCCGGTGTGGGGCCAGGTATTGCGGCATCACGTTCCTGGTACTCCATCGCAGGCCCCAGGGGGAGGGATTTCATGCCAGTAGCCTGTCTTCGCATTCCCTGGTTCGCTCTCCGCATCGCCCTGCTCGATCATCCGGAACTGGCCAATCATCCGCTCGCCCTGGGTAATCCTCAGGGGAGCCGCCCCGTCGTCATCGACGCCGTGCCGGAAGCACTCGAGGCCGGTGTCCGCCCCGGCATGAACCTGACCGAAGCCCGCGCCCTGTGTCCCACGCTGATAATCCTCACCCCCGACCCCGTGCGCGAAACCACGATCATCCGTCAGGTCACGGCTCGCCTTGATGACCTCAGCCCCCTGGTCGAGCCAGATGCGGATGAACCCGGCACCTGGTATATCGATCTCACCGGCCTCGAACGACACCATGGCACCCAGCAGGAAGCGACACGCCGCCTTCTCGCCTGCGCCGATCCCATCCTTCAGCCTCGGGCCGGAGTGGCCATCAACCGCTTCACGGCAAAGGTCGCGGCCATCGTCGCCAATCCTGGCGATATTCGCTCCGTAACCGCCGCCGAAACCGCAGCCTTTCTTGGCCGCGCTCCAATCTCCTGCCTGCCACTTCCCGCCAACACGATCCGCCAGGTAGAGCGCCTTGGCATTTCGACCCTTGGCGATTTCACACGCATCCCGGCCCGCAAGATTGCCGCCCGCTTTGGTCCTGCTGGTCGTCATGCCTGGGAACTCGCCAACGGCAATGACACCACGCCGGTCACACCACCCGCTCCCGATCAGGAGGTTCACGAACACCTGGTCCTGCCCGCGCCCACGGTGAGCCGCGACATGCTCTTCATCGGCCTCCGTCAAATGATTGCCCGCGCCTTCAGCAAGCCCCAACTACGTCAGCGCCAGGTTCGCCAGGTGACCATCCAGGCCATTCTCGAGGGCGATCGCCGCTCCTGGGAACGGGTCCTCACCTTCAAGGAACCCATGGGGCACGACCGCATCGTCCGGGCCATCCAGCTTCGCCTGCAGGACCTCGAACTGGAGGGACCTGCCGAATCCCTCACCATCATCTTCAGCGGCCTTGGCAACGCCACGGCCCGCCAGGCCTCTCTGGCCTGCATGGGTCCCCGGGCAACCGTTCCCCTGGTCGCCGCCATCCATCAACTCAAGCATCGCTACGGAGAATCACCGCTCTATCACGTCGTCGAGGTGGAACCATGGTCTCGAATTCCGGAACGCCGTCACGCCCTCATCAGCTACGACCCCTGAACGCCCCTGTTCCACTCACGGTCACGGTCACACCCACGGGAGCCCCCCATGTCCTCACCATCAACCACCACCGGCACGAGGTTGAGCGCATCCAGGACACCTGGATCATCGAAGACGAATGGTGGCGCGACCCCATCAACCGCCAGTACTTCTCGCTGCTGCTCACCGACGGGACTCGCCGCACCATCTTCCACGATCGCATCGCCGATTCCTGGTACCTGCAGGACTATTGAGCCCCACGAACCCGGCCATCGATCTCCGGCTCCGGGCCAGATCACGCCCGCAACCTTCCGGCTCACTATCGAATCGTCCAGGCAGCTACCAGGGCCGGGTGCCATGGCCCGCTCCGCCACCTGACGATCCGTTTCAACCACCGTGTATACCGAGCTCCACCTCCACACTGCCTATTCCTTCCTCGATGGCGCTTCCCCGCCGGAGGATTACATCGCCGAAGCCAGTCGCCTCGGCTACTCCGCACTCGCCATTACCGACCACAATGGGCTTTACGGCGCCATGGAGTTCGCCCAGGCCGCAGCCGCGGCCGGCATTCACCCCATCATCGGGGCAGAAATCACCCTCTCCGATGATTCCCATCTCACCCTCATCGCCGAAAACCGCACCGGCTATGCCAATCTCTGCCGGCTGATCACCGCCATCCATCACGACCGCCCACCGCTACCTGTGCTCCCTGCAGACGATGCCCTGACTGGCGATGACCTGATCCTCTCCCACCTTGCCGATTACGCCGAGGGGCTCATCCTGCTCACCGGCTGTCGCCACGGCCAGCTCGCCCAGCTTGTCGATGCAGGCCAGATCGCCACCGCTCGCCAGGTCCTCCAGCGCTACATCCAGTGGTTCGGCCCCAGCAATGTCTTCGTCGAACTCCAGCAGAACCACGTCTTCGGCGACACCTCCCGCATCGAGCACCTGGTTCACCTGGCTGAAACATCCGGTGTCCGCTACGTCGCTACCGGCAACGTGCACTACCACCACAGAAACCGCAGTCATCTGCAGGATGTACTCGTCTCCATCAAACACCGCACCACACTCGATGGATCTCATCGCCAGCGCCGGGCCAACAGCGAGTTCTACCTGCACACGCCGGAAGAGATGGAAATCCTCTTCCAGAACTACCCGGAAGCCATCCGCTCCACGGAGCTCATCGCCGACCGCTGTGCCGGGTTCACCATCGCCAACCCCAAAATGCTTGAGTACACCTTCCCCGACTTCCCGCTCGAAACCGGGGAATCAGCCGACCAGCATCTTGCCCGCGTCTGCTGGCAGGAATTCGCCAGGAAATACTCCGGCACCAGACTCCACTCCTCGGCAAAGGAGCGGCTGACCAAAGAACTCGACATCATTGCCCAGCTCAATCTCTCTGGCTTTTTCCTCATTTATCGGGAGTTGCTGGCCCTCAGCAAGGAAATCGCCGCCGAGTTACGTGGCCCCAACCGCACAGGTTCCCGCTCATTCCTCCCGCCTGGGCGTGGCCGTGGCTCGGCGGTCAGCTCCATCGTCTGCTACCTGATCGGGCTCTCCCCGATTGATCCCGTCCAGCACAATCTCTATCTGGGTCGCTTCCTCAACGAAGACCTCCGGTCCGTCCCCGACATCGATATCGACTTCCCCCGCGAAATCCGCGAGAAGATGATCGAACGTGTCTACGAAGTCTTCGGCCACGACCATGTCGCCCTGGTCTGCGCCTTCTCCACCTACCGGCTCCGGTCCGCGGTTCGTGATGTCGGCAAGGCGCTCGGACTGCCCGCAGCCGACCTGGACCGCATCGCCCGGCTCAGCGAACCAGGTCGGGCCAGCAGTCTCGAAGACGCCCTCGACCACTTGCCCGAATATGGATCGCGCAAGCACGTCCCTCCCTGGTCGCATCTCATCGCCCTGTCGCGCCAGCTGGTTCATTTCCCCCGCCACATCACCCAGCACGTGGGCGGCATGGTCATCTCTGCCCAGCCACTCAACGAAATCGTCCCCATCCAGCCCACCACCATGGACGGTCGCTTCATTTGCCAGTGGGACAAGGACTCCTGCAACGACGCCCGATTCATCAAGATCGATTTTCTTGCGCTTGGCATGCTCTCGCTCGTCGAAGAATGCCTGGACCTGATCGACCAGCGCAGCAGTGCCCCGGTCGACCTCAGCCGCATCAGATTCGATGATGAAGATGTCTTCCGCATGATTCAGGAGGGAGACACCATCGGCACCTTTCAGGTCGAAAGTCGTGCCCAGATCCAGATGATCCGCCGCACCAAACCAGCCAACCTGGAAGACCTCATCGTTCAGGTCGCCATCGTCCGGCCTGGCCCCATCATCGGTGGTGCGGTCACCCCCTTCGTCCAGCGGCGCCTCGACCCCAACTTCAAGCCAACCTACGACCACCCAGACCTGGAAGATGCCCTCAGTGAAACACTGGGTGTCGTGCTCTATCAGGAACAGGTGGTCCAGGTTGCCGAAATCCTGGCCGGCTTCACACCCGGCCAGGCCGATCAGCTTCGCCGCACCATGACCAGGAAGCGTTCGGCCGAGGCATTGGCCGCCATGAAGGAAACCTTCATCCAGGGCTGCCTCAACAACACCAGCCTGTCCGCCCCCGTCACCCTGGAGGTCGCCGAAAGGGTCTACGGCAGGCTTTCCGGGTTTGCCGAATACGGCTTTCCCAAAAGCCACGCCACAGCGTTCGGCCTGCTCGCCTACCAGTCCTGCTGGCTCAAGCAGAACTATCCCACCGAGTTCCTTTGCGCCCTGCTCAACAACCAGCCCATGGGCTTCTATCCGCCACACGTCCTGATCAACGATGGCAAGCGAAACGGGCTTCGAATCAAGCGACCCGACATCAACACAAGCGACCTCAACTGCACGGTCGAAGGTCCAAGGACGATCCGCATCGGCTTCTCCTACATCAAGGGGCTCACCGAAGACGACGCTGAGCGCCTGCTGGAAAACCGCCGCCAGCAAGGCCCATTCCACTCCCTGGCCGACCTCATCCGCCGGGTTCCACTCCGCACCGACACTCTGGAAAACCTCATCGCGGCCGGGGTGCTCGATGACTTCGGCCTCCAGCGCCGCGAACTCCTCTGGCAAATCGGGCTCTTCGTCCGCCCCACCCGCTTCGGCTCCCGGAGCAACGAAGCCAAAGCCCGTGGCCGCCAGCTGGCCCTGCCCCTCTCCATCGCCCAGGACCATGTCGAACTCCCACCAACCACATCATGGGAGCGCACGATCGATGCCTATCGAGTGCTGGGCATGTCGCTGCAGTACCATCCGCTTCAACTACTGCGCAGCAAATTCCCCACCCACATGGTCTCCACCAGGGAACTACCCAGCCTGCCGGATGGCTATCGAGTCCAGGTACCCGGCCTCATTGTCTGCCGGCAACGGCCAGGCACCGCCAAGGGCATCACCTTCCTCCTGCTGGAAGATGAGCATGGTCTGGTCAACGTCGTCGTCTACCCGAATCTCTATGAGAAACAACGACTCGAGGTGCGGTCCACGCCGATGCTGGTCGTCGAGGGCAAGGTGCAACTGAGTGACAACAACGTCAACCTCATTGCCGAACGCCTCCTGTCGCTCGAAGGCATGGGCGCAACATTGCCCGCGCACAATGGCTGGGACATTCCCCCAACCGATGAAGTCGATCTCAGCCGGGTCCGTCTGGTCAGAATGCCCGCTCCCAGCGAACCAGCCGGCGAGGATGATGCATTGACGATCGCCGATATCCGCTCCGTCAGCCCCGTCTCGCACAACTACCGATGAGGACCATCAGCATGAACGAGGCGCAACTCATCCCGCGACACGTCGACCACCCTGCCACCAGCGATCTCTACCCTCCGAAGAGGACCGCTGCTGGCCGCAACCGTCAGCAGTTCCTCCACCCGGTTTGCCGACACCTCGACTCCGGGCGGCATCCCGCCAACCAGCCAGCGACGCAC
>JAEZJB010000092.1 GCA_023415845.1 Chloroflexota bacterium
CAATTTGCTCGAGTACAGCCCCACCAACCGTGCCGAACCCAATCTGGACAACCGTCACCCGCTTCATATGAATCACCACAATTTTTCTCTTACTGCCCAGACGCCTCGTCGCGATGGGCATTCGACATGCCGGCTCGCTCTCCACGACCGGTTCGGCTCAGGATCTCATCTCGACGAGAACGAAGTCGCGTCATCATATCCGGCAGTTCCATCCTGCGCCCATGCTCACGACTGGCGCGAAACTGATCCCAACGCTCACGCCAGTCGTCCAGCGACCGACCCAGAGAGCGCTGCCACTCCTGAATTTCCCAGAGTTCGCTACGAACTGCCGCTCGCCCTGCAGGAGTGGACAGCCCGAGTTCACGTTGCCGACGGTATCGCGCGTCGATCAAACGACGCGATCCTACGCCCGCCAATTCTGCCAACGCCCCAGAGAGCGCGCTGCGCAAGGCATTTGCCGTGCCAACCGGATCGACATGTGCGCCGGGTGCAGGTTCGTCCACGATAGCGTCGATTAGCCCCAGGCGCTCACACTCGCGGGCGCTGATCGACCCGCTGCCACTTGGCAGACGTCCAGCCTGGTGGAGTAGAGATACCTCGACCTCGCGGTTGGACACGAGGCGTGCATTCGACAGCAGGAACTGCCGGTCGCCGGTAAATGACGCGTAGGCGAGCGAGGTGGCAATGCGACGCAGCCCAATCACAACGACGGGAACAGGCACCACCGCCAGCAACGTTGAGAGTTGGGCTATCGCCTGACCATCGGCAATCGAGGGGCTGGTGGCGGCTCCTTCGCCGACCTCATCAATGAGGATCACGACCGGACGTTCAAGCCTGCTCGCCAGGCGGCACAGCCTGGCCATTTTGCGCGCAGCAATGCCAGCCTGCTCAGATGGGACATCGTGAAGCACCACACTTGCCACCGAGAGCGACTCGAAGCGCGCAAGGCTCGTCTCAATCGCCGCACAATCACCGGCAACGCGGTCACCTCGAAGCTCCACGATATCGGTAAAGAGTGCCATTTTCATCGCTCGGCCATCTGGCCGAGTCGCGATGTCCAGCGTACCGGATGCACTGGGCGTGACGGGAACCGAGAGCGCGGCAGGAGAAGGACGACCTGGTGGACGAATGCTGCCCGGTCGCGAGACAAGGGTGAGAAACTCCCCGAGCCGACTCCGCGCCTGCAGCCGGTCGACCACGGCGTCCACCCATCCCATCTGGAGCAGGTCATCCGCGGTTTGCCACATCACACCGGACGTCGAAGACGTCCCAATTCGCGCGCCGGGCTCGGCCCACAGCAGATCACAATGCGCCGCCAATGCTGCGTAATTGGGCCTGGAAACCGGGTGAGCAAGGATTCCCACGATTGGTAGGTCGGCGAGATGGACCTGGGCAAAAGCGGATGCCAAACGGCCAGGTTGGACAACCGAAAGAGGTCCGGGGGTTGGTGAGGGCGCGCCGCCTGACAACACGATCACGACCGGCAGTTTCCTCGCCACTGCCTGCGCGAACCCGTCGACAATTTTCTCGACGAGCGTCGTGCCAAGTACTCCACCGACCAGGTGGTCGTCCAGCACCACCACCGCTACCGCCGTGCCGCCAATGAGCGCCCGTCCAGTGACCACCGCATCGGCCACTACCTGACGATCGTGCATCTCAGCGATCCGCTCCGCGCTTGGCAATGAGGCGGGGGACGCATCCTCCAGGGTGCCTGGATTCGGGACATGGAACTCATCAAATGTGCCGGGATCCACGTAGAGGGAGATTCGATCTCGCGCACCCATCGAAAAATGCCGGTGGCACGCTCCGCATACCTGCGCAGCAAGAAACGTCTCATCGAGGATGAGATTGGCACTGCAGGCTGGACAGATGAGGTCGAGTTCGGCGACGTCATCCGACATGTCGTAGTTGTCGACCAATGGCATGGTGCACTCCGGGCATCCACGGCGTTGAATTGCCGATGACCTGACTCCGTCGTCGAATCACTCATTCATTGATACCACGACCAGGATCGAGGCCGGCTTCGGAGAGATCAAGCGAAGGGAATACCTCGGGCCCTCGAGTTCCACCCGGATCCGGCTGGACAAGTCCCTGCGTGTAACGGATGCTGCGCCACAATTGTTCTACCACTACGCCAACCTGAGGGGATAATCGCCATGTCGAGCACTACGGAAACGGCATTCTCGTTCGTCAGGTCCACCGCACAGGGAAGCGGTGGAGCCGTCGCGGGGAAAATGCCCGCTGCCGTGGACGCCGGGATCGAAATTCTGCAGGCAGGAGGCAATGCCTTCGACGCGGCCGTTGCAACAGCATTTGCGATGGGCGTGGCCGAACCGTGGATGAATGGAATCGGCGGCGGTGGATTCCTGGTCGGCTGGCTGGCAAAGGAACAACGCGCCTTCACCATCGAATACCCGATGATCTCACCTTCGGGCGCGAGCGAAGATATGTTCCCCCTCGACGAAGGAGTCGACACTGGCCTGTTCGGCTGGCCGCGAACCGTGGGTAACGCCAATGTCTTCGGATACCGGTCAGTGGCGGTGCCGGGAACTGTGGCTGGGCTTTGCCTCGCCCACGAACGGTATGGGACCCTGCCCCTGGAACACGTCATGGCCCCGGCCATTCGGTTGGCAGAAGAGGGTGTGGACGTTAGCTGGCATACGACGTTGATGCTCGCCAAGGACCTGGGGACACTTCAGCGGTTTCCAGAGACTGCCGCAATCTACCTGGACGCCAAAGGTAACCCGCCATTTGTGGCCGAGGGATTGCCAACGCCGCGAATCAAGAACCTGCAACTCGGCAAGACACTGCGGGCGATCGCGGAGCATGGACCCAGCGCCTTTTATCAAGGTGCCCGGGCGGAACAGATGGCGTCATTCCTGTCCGCGGGGGGATCCCCCATCTCGCCTGACGACTTCGAATCCTACGAAGCGTGCGAGGAACCGGGGATATCCATCGATATCCATGGACACACCGTCCATACGGTCGGCAACGGCTCCGGTGGCACTTCACTTGTGGAGGCCCTGGGCATCCTGAAGCATCTCGATCCTGGGGCTGACGGCCAAAATTCTCCCATGGCACTGCACAAGATGGTTCACGCATTCCGCCAGGCGTTCGCCGACAGATTCACGTACCTGGCCGACCCGGCATGTGTCGACGTACCCATCGCCACCTTGCTCGACGACACCTACCATCAGGAACGGGCCGCGCGTTTCAGCCCAGAGACGATAGCCCAGACCGAAGCGGGGGCGAGATCAAGGCTGGGGGTTACTCACGACCTGGCGGCATCAGTTCCCGAGTACATGCGCGACGGCAGCACCACCCATCTTGGCGTTGTGGACGCTGATGGCAACGCTGTCTCGATCACCCAAACGCTGCTCAGTCTCTGGGGTAGTCGAGTGACCGATCCAGAAACTGGTGTGCTGTTCAATAACGGCATGATGTGGTTCGACCCCGAACCTGGCCGCCCAAACTCGATTGGGGGCCGCAAGCGCCCACTTTCGAACATGGCGCCAGCAATTCTCTCGCGAGACGGTCACCTGGTGGCGACGGTAGGCTCCAGCGGTGGCCGCAAAATCATGAACTGCAATGCCCAGATCCTGCTCAACCTGGCGATATGGGGCATGACCATGGGTGAGGCGCTCGCCGCACCCCGCCTGGATACATCAACGAGCCGACTAACTGTCAGCATGCGGATGGATCCAGATACTGTCGAAGGGCTGCGCACGTTTGGGCATCCGGTCGAACTCGTCGACGAAACCCTGTTGGCGGGAGGGTTTGCTTCACCCGTTGGCATCGCCTGTGGCGCCGATGGTGTGCTGGAGGCCGCAGCCGATGCCTGGTACTTCCCGGCCACAGCCAAAGTGCTGCCATGAGACGAGCGGAGATAATGCACCAGGTTCGCCATGCACCTCTCAATGCTGATTGGAGGGAACGCTGATGGATCTGGCAGGGGAACGCTGTGAAGCATGTCGGCCGGAGTCACCTCGCGTGCCCGAGGCCAAAATCGAGTCATTGCTGACCGAGATTCCGGGGTGGACGCTGGTGACGGTGCGCGATGTGCCCCGCCTGAAGCGAGTCATTCGGGTGGACGGCTGGGAACCGGCAGTGCGGCTGGCGAACGAGGTTGCCGAGCTGGCCGCAATCGAGGATCACCATCCATCGATCCTGATTGAATGGGGCAAGGTGACCATTCAATGGTGGACTCATGCGATTTCCGGACTTCACCGCAACGACTTCGTGATGGCCGCCAAGGTGAACCAGATTGAGGCCGCACAATAGGGCTATACGCACAAAGCAATTTCGTGCTGCTTGAAGTTGTGTTGTGGGTGAAGAATTGGCATGGCAGAATATCGTTCACAAGACGCGCTGCATCGGCCATCGATGTCGGGTTCCAGGTAGACCGATCCAGGCTCTTCCGGGCAGGGATCGATGCCACGTGCAATGAACAGCTCGTTACAATCGGAGGAGAACCGATGACTCACGTTTCACACCCTGGGACTGAAACGGACCGCACTCTGGCGATTCAGCGCCTGATGGCGAACGCAACTTCACGCCGCTCCGTACTCAAGGCGGCTGCGGCGGCCGGTCTGATTCCCGTGCTCAGCAGCGCAACGGTGAGTGCCCGCGCTGCGGCCCAGGATTCCCAGCCAGTTCAGGGTGGCACGTTTGTCACACTTGGCCACCACGAAATTCCCGTGCTTGGCCCCGAGTATGACGGCTCCACGGTCACCTGGGTGGCGATCTCGCAGCTGCACGATGCGCTGTACCAGGTCAACGACCAGTACGAGCTCGAGCCGGTGCTGGCCGAATCGTACGAAGCTTCGGCTGACGGCAAGACCTACACGTTCAAGTTGCGTGACGGTGTCACCTTCCACAATGGTGATCCGTTCACATCAGCAGACGTGAAGTACACCTACGACTGGATCAAGAATCCCGATAATGGATCCGTCTGGGCCGCCAATGTCGAGCTGATCGAGTCCGTGGAAACGCCGGACGACCTGACCGTTGTGTTCACGCTTTCAGACGCTGACGCAACCTTCATGGTCAACTCGGCAACCCTGTTCATCCTGCCTTCGAAGTACCACGCCGAAGTCGGTGACGCGGCGTACTCGGCGGCTCCGAACGGAACCGGCAAGTTCAAGCTCGGCGACAACAGCGAGTGGATTCCTGCCCAGCGCACCCTGCTGGAAGCGAACGATGCCTACTTCCGCGGTCGACCCAATCTGGACTTCTTCCAGATCGACATCGTGCCGGAAGCGAACGGGCGATGGGCAGCCCTCGATACGGGTGCGGCAGACAACTCGATCTGGACGCTCAATGCCGAAGACAACCAGTTGATCGTCGATAGCGGCAACTACAAGGTCTACGAGACCCTGCAGAATGCGGTCAATCACTTCGTGCTGAACAACGAACACCCTGCCCTCTCGGACGTCAATGTGCGCAAGGCACTTCTGATGGCAACCGACCGGCAGGCGTTCATCGATGACGTTTACCTTGGCCAGGGCGTGCTGGCGACTTCCAACCTGTCGCCCAACGTCGAGGCCTACTACAACCCGGACGTGACTATCTACGAGTACGATCCGGAAGGGGCGGCGGCGCTGCTCGACGAAGCGGGCTGGGTTCCTGGTGACGACGGCATCCGCGAGAAGGATGGCACCAAGCTTGCCTTCACGCTCACGGTGATCCAGGGTGACACCCAACGCCGACCGGAAGCCGAACTCGCCCAACAGTGGTATCTCGATCTCGGCGTGGACATGCAGATCGAGGAAGTCACCGATGCGGTGGCCGGCATGAATGAGGGCCGCTACGATGCGTCGCTCTTCAACTGGGTTTATGGCGGTGGCAACGGTGAGCCCGATGCGCGGGACACCCTGAGCACGGACGGCGCGGCAAACCACTCGTCCTACTCCAACCCGGAAGTTGACGAGCTACTGCTCGCCGGCGTGAAGGAACTGGATCCGGAGAAGCGACGGGAGATTTACGGGCAGATCCAGGCGCATGTGGCTGAGGACGTGCCGTTCCTGTTCTTCCTGCACCCGCGCGGGTTCTCGTTCTTCTCGAACAAGATCAAGGGCCTCCCCGATTCGGTGCTGAGCTCTGACAACATCTACCTCAACATGCATACACTCTGGAAAGAGGAGTAATCCTCCGCGAAGAAGAGGGGGTGCGACAACCCGCACCCCCTCTTTTTGTTCCGCACAGGGGGAGTGACTGGGTTCCATGGCTTCGTATATCGTCAAACGGCTCTTCCAGGGCGTGATCGTCCTGTTTCTGGTGACTCTGCTGACCTTCTTTGTCATGTACTTCATGCCGGGAGACCCGGCGCGTAACATGGTTGGTCAGCGCCGCGTGACCGAGGAGCAACTCCAGGCAATTCGCGACAAGTGGGGCTTGAGCGACCCATGGTACGAGCGCTACTGGTCGTGGCTGAGCAACGTCCTGCAGGGTGACTTTGGCACCTCGATGATGCGGCCTGGCATCGAGATCACCGATATGATCATGCAGGCAGCGGGAATGACTCTGCGCCTGAATCTCCTGTCCTTCTTCATCTCCCTGGCCATTGCGATTCCGGTCGGCGTGTTCGCCGCCACGCGACGATACTCGTGGTTCGACTATGGTTCGATGCTTGGATCGACCCTGGGCGTCGCGATTCCGAATTACTGGATCGCGCTGATGGGGATCGTGATCTTCTCCGTGCAACTCGGATGGTTGCCACCCTATGGCGCGGACTCCTGGAAGGCTTATATCCTGCCGGTAATTGTGCTTTCGATCGAGGAGATGGCCGCGATTGCCCGTCTCACTCGCGGCGCGACGATCGAGGTCATGGGGCAGGACTATGTGACCACTGCCAGAGCGAAAGGGTTATCGCAACGAGTTGTGGTGACGCGGCACGTGGTGCGGAATGCGTTACTGCCCGTGATTACCCTGCTTGGCTATCGGGCGGCGTTCATTCTCAGCGGCACGATCGTGATCGAGACCGTGTTTGCGTGGCCAGGTCTGGGGCGGCTCTTCTTCCAGTCCATCACGCAGCAGGACCTTCAGGTCGTGCAGGCAATCGTGCTCCTGCTGACGACGATCGTCGTAGTCATGAACATCCTGACCGACCTGACCTATGCCGTCATCGATCCGCGCGTGAGGGTGCAATAGATGACGCAACGAGAAGAAAGCACCTATCAACGCGTGCAACAGGGGCATGCAAACGCCGTGATCGAACAATCGCTCGAGCAAGGCACGGCAGTGCTCGGAACGCCGGACGAGCCAGCCGGATTCAGTGGTGGTGCGCTGGTGGAGCGAAGCCAGCGACGGGAAACCTGGCGGCGGTTCAGGCGTTATCGCCCAGCCCTGTTCGGGCTCGGATTCATCGTGCTGCTGGTGCTCTGCGCCGTGTTTGCCGAATGGATCGCCCCGTACAACCCCAATGAAGTGAATTCGAAGCTGCGGGGAGCCGGTCCTTCGGCCGAACACTGGTTGGGCAACGACGATGTCGGGCGGGACATTCTCTCGCGAATCATCTACGGATCACGGATCGCCCTGATCGTGGGCATCGGGGCGACTTCGATTGCGGTGACGATCGGGGTGCTGGTCGGTGCGACGGCGGGATACCTGGGTGGCAAGGTCGACTTCGTGCTCTCGCGCCTGATCGACACGCTCATGGCGTTCCCGCTGCTCGCGTTGCTGCTCACGCTGTCAACCGTGTTTGGCCCAAGCCTGCGGAATGTGGTGATCGTGATTGGTTGCACCGTGTGGGCGTCGTACGCTCGCGTGGTGCGCGCCGAAGTGCTGAGCCTGCGGGAACGCGACTTCGTGCTGGCGGCCCGGGCGATTGGCACGTCAGACCGGCAGATCATCCTGAAGCACCTGATTCCGAACGCCCTTGGCCCGGTGATCATCCTGGCCTCGTTGGCCGTAGGCGGCATCATCATTCTCGAATCCGCCTTGTCTTTCCTTGGGCTCGGCGTGCAACGCCCAACCGCATCGTGGGGAACGATGCTCTCCGATGGTCGCGAGTACCTGCGGAACTATCCGCATATCGCTGTGGCACCGGGCGTCGCCATCGCGCTGACCGTGCTGGCCTTCAATCTCGTGGGTGATGGCCTGCGGGACGCCCTCGACCCGCGCCAGAAACGATGACTGGCCTGCGTGGGCATCCGCGTCCGGACTCTCGGCGGGGCTTGATCCTGCTGATGCTGGTGGCGATGACCGTGCTTGTCTCGATCGCCGCCAGTCCTTCCGGCGCGAGTGCCCACGCAAACCTTCAAAGCACCGATCCCCCCGTTGATGGCCTGCTGGTCAGCTCTCCATCCTCGATTCGGATGGGATTCACTGAGGAGGTGGCCTCCTCGCCAGCACCGACGATCCGCCTGCTGGACCAAGCGGGCAACCCAGTGCCGGAGGCGGACCTCAGGATCACGATCGATCCCGACGACCCGAAAGCCATCATCGTCGATGTTCCGGATCTCGATAGGGGCACGTGGACCGTGGCGTGGACGGTGACCTCAGCGACGGACGGCCACACACTCAGCGGGACCTGGGCATTCCGGATTGGTGGCGGTCTCCCACCCGGGCAGGCGACCAGTGAGGATTCCTCGCCAGCGGTGTGGGCCGTGGCTCTGCGGTGGATGACCTTCCTGGGAGTGGCCACCGCGGCTGGCGTCCTGCTCTTTCCCTTCCTCCTTCGACGAGACGACGGCGCGTTCCCGACCGACAGGTTTCCCCTGTTCGTCGCGTGGCTTGGCACGGCGGAGGCACTCCTCGCGACGCTGCTCGAGCCGGTCTGTGCCTGGCTGGCGGATCGGTCCCTTTCGCTGGCGGATCACATCGACGCGCTGCCGGATGCATGGAACTGGCGACCGCTGACGCTCTTCCCGCTGGTGGTTGGGCTCTCGGTACTGCTTGTCATGCAGCGACCGGCGGGAAGAGCGGTATCGATCAGCGGGGCATTCCTGGCGCTGGCGTCCCTGCTCGGGTTGATCCTGACCAGCCACGCCGCGGGCCGCGACGATGACCGGTGGCTGGCGATCCTCTCGGACGCGGTCCACCAATGGTCGGTGGCGCTGTGGGCGGGCGGGCTGCTGGCGCTGGTGGTGTGGCTGGTCAGGAGCGGCAGGCCCGACACGCAATCAGCGTCCCTCCGCCTGGAAGTGTTTTCGACGATTGCCCTTGGGTTGTTCGTGGTGGGGGTAGTGACGGGTGTTGCGAACACCACCATCATGCTCGACCTGGTGCAGCGCGTGCGGGAGGACGGGTTTGGCGTTGCTGCCTTCTCGGACCTGTGGACATCGCGCTATGGGGTCGTCGTCCTGATCAAGGTGGCGGTGCTGGTCGGGCCGTTCCTGCTGGCGGTGTATCACCGGAACGTGGTAGGTCGCCTGATCCACGATTCCGGCCAGTGGGTGACAACGATTCCGGCCAGGATGCGCTCGACGATCAGGTGGGAGTATCTGCTGGTGGCGCTGGTGGTGTTGGGCGGCTCGACGCTGGCGATGTCATCGCCGCCGGTGCAGACCGAGTCTTCGACACTGGCGGCGATCACACTGGTGGCTCCGACCGATCCCGTTCCATCCGACGACTCACTGCTGGTTCACCTGACGGTCGATCCAGCCGCGGTGGGCGACAACCAACTGACACTGCAGCTCACAACCTGGGCGGGGGATGCCCTACCAGCCGACCCGGCGCCGCGCGTGACCCTCTCCTTCACGAGCATCGACCATGGAACCCACGAGGGTGGTGTGCCGCTGAGCGAGGGTGCTGACGGATGGGTGACGTCGGGGCTGAAACTGTCGCTCGACGGGTGGTGGCGAGTGACGGCAACCATCCAGCGGCCAGGGATGCAGAACGCTACTGCCGACTTCATGCTGCTCCTGCCAGATCCTAACACCCAGGGGATGGATGCGCCGCCGCAACGGACAACCGATCACGAGGCGGAAGCGATCTTCCAGCGGGCAATGAATCAGATGACGTCGTGGACCAGCGTGCGGTGGACTGAGTTGATCGGGTCCGGGCTCGATGTGCTGGTGGTGGGCGACTTCGCGGTCGTCGAACCGGGCAATGGTGAACCGAATGCCTACTCGATGGACCTGCTGTTCAGCGGCAGCTTTGCGCAAACCGCTGCGGGAGCCGATCCCACTCCCCCATCGTTCGGTGGTCGGCGGTCGGTAGTCGTGGGTGATCGGGGATGGCTCAGCACCACCTCGGGCCAATGGCTGGAAGAGGCGCCGACCCGGTTCGTGCCGCCTTCGGGGTGGGACGAAACCTACACCGGGGCGACCGATTTCCAATTGGGCGCGGAACAGACCGTCGATGGGGTGGACTACACGATCGTGACCTTCCACCTGCCTGAACAAACGACATCCGCCGAAGCATGGTTCGTCTGGTGGATCGACCCGGCCAGCGAAAATGTGGTGCAGATCAACATGATCTCACGTATGCACTACATGACCTGGCTCTACCGGGACATCAACGGCGACGTGGTGATCGCGCCGCCGGTGGGCGACGGAACTCCTGCTACGCCGGCCGCGACCCCGGCTGGGTGATCCAGCCACTTTCTGTCATGCATCGTACTGGTGACGCCGGTGCTGCTTCCGGTTCGAAAACTCCCCCATTCGAGCGCCTGGAGTCCATGAAATCGCAACGATTCGTTCGTGCCCTCAATCCGAGGCGTGGGCGTGATGTGGGCCAGTGGCGCCATGTTCGTGATCGTGGTCATGGTCACTGCCACAGTCGCAGGTTTCGGAGGCCGAAACTGTCGCCGCCGACGAGTTCAGGGAGCGTTCCACCACGCGGGCGAGACGCAGGCCGTTGAACGTTACCAGCAATGAGGTTCCGACATCGACGAGGACCGCGATCCAGAGGCTGACGAAACCAAAGACGCCGAGAATGAGGGCGAGGACTTTGGTCAGCATCGAGATGGCGACGTTCTGGCGAATGACCGAGAGCGTGCGCTTTGACAGCCGCACAACGTCGGCCAGTGTGGTCAGGTCATCGCGCATGAGGACGACATCGGCACTCTCCAGCGCGATATCGGTGCCGCCCATGCCCATGGCAACGCCGACATCGGCCAGCGCAAGCGCGGGCGCGTCGTTGATGCCATCGCCAACCATGGCGACTGGACCCCTCGCCTGTAACTGCTGGATCGCCAACGACTTCTGGTCAGGGAGCAACTCGGGCACGATGTCAGTGACGCCCAGTTCGGCACCGATGGTATGGGCGACAGCGGCTCGATCGCCAGACAGCATGGTCAGGTTGGTGATGCCCGCCTGATGGAGGCTAGCGAGGGCGGAGGCTGCCTCGGGACGGACCCGATCGGCGACGGCGATGATCCCGAGCACATAAGCGGGATTCGAGGAGACGTCGAGCACGAGAAGCGACGATGCGCCTTCGGCCCCGAACCGCTCGCCGAGGGAGGTCACCCGGGCGCGGTCCGATGAGGGCACGGCGAACTCCGTCAATAGCCGCTCGCTGCCAATGATCAGCCGGTGTCCATCGACGATGGCCTCGGCGCCGACGCCGACCCGAGCCGCGAACTCCGTGGCGGGAGGCACTCGGAGGTCGTCGTGCACGGCGCGGGCCACGATGGCGCGGGCGAGAGGATGCTCGGAGTGGGTCTCGACAGCGGCGGCGAGCGCCAGAACGCGATCGGCCCCAATGGCGCCAAACGCTTCGACGGCACGGACGGTCGGTCGGCCTAGCGTGAGCGTGCCTGTCTTGTCGAACGCGATGGTGCGGATGCGGCCAAGGTCTTCCAGGGCAGCGCCTCCCTTGACGAGCGCTCCGAGGCGGGTGGCGGCACCGATGGCGGAGACGATGGAGACCGGGGTGGAGATCACCAGGGCACAGGGGCAGGCGATGACCAGCAGCACCAGTGCGCGATAGAACCAGGTGTCGGAGTGCTGGGTGAACGCCCACCCGGCGAGGGCGATCAGGCCGGCAATGACGACGACCGCCGGAGTGTAGACATTGGAGAACCGGTCGACCAGTTGCTGCGACGGGGCACGGGTGGCCTGCGCTTCTTCAACGAGATGGACGATGCTGGCCAGCATGGACTCGGAGACCGGCTTCTCGACGCGGATGGTGAGATTGCCGGTGCCGTTGATGGTGCCGGCGAAGACGGAGTCGCCCTGACCCTTGTGGACCGGGATCGACTCACCGGTGATTGCTGCCTGCTGGACGGCGGAGGCTCCGGAGAGAACGACACCATCAGCAGGGAGGCGCTCACCCGGCCGGACGATGACGAGGTCGCCGGGGACCAGCACGCTGGCAGCAACGGTGACCTCGACGCCATCGCGGAGGACGGTGGCGTCGTCGGGAGCCTGGTCGAGCAACCCCTGAATGGCACCACGGGTGCGCTCGAAGGCGAGGGCCTGGAGGGTGGTGCCGATGGAGAAGAGGACGACGACCAGCGCTCCCTCTGACCAGTCTCCGAGCAGGCCAGCCCCGATGACGGAGATCGACATCAGGACGTTCATGTCGAGGCGGCGCGCCTGGAGGGAGGCGATGGCCGCGCGGGCGATGGGGTAGCCGCCAATGACGATGGCACTGACGAACAGGAGCGTGGAGAGGAGTGTTTGATCGAAGGCGTGGAGGGCGGCGAAGGCAATCAGCCAGATGGCTGCACCAATCGCCGCCGGCACGATACGACGGTTACGCCACCAGGGGATAGGCGCGAAGACCACCCGCTCGCCGTTGATGCGAGGAGCGGCGACGTAGCCGGCACGGTCGACCGCACCGGTGACCGCTCGGCTGAGATCGTCGAACTCCCGGTCGGTGAAGGAGGGGAGGACGGTGAGGGTGCCGGCAGCGAAGTTAACCGTGGCGTTGGTCACCTGGGGCAACCGGCCAACCACACGCTCGACGCTGCGAGCGCAATCGGCGCAATCCATGCCGGCAACGTCGAAGACGACAGGAGAGGGCGCGCTCATGCGGATGCTCGATTCTCGTCGGCCCGGGTTTCGGCCAGATGCTCGGCGACCATCTGGACCAGTGAGGTCACGTGCTCGTCATCGACGGCGTAGTAGACGACCTTGCCCTCCCGGCGGCGACGCACGAGCCGATGCTGGCGGAGCACGCGCAACTGGTGGGAGATGGTGGTGCGATTGACACCCGTGGCGGCGGCAAGGTCGGTGACGCACAACTCGGAGGTGCCGAGGGCAACGAGTACGCGCATCCGGGTTGGATCGCCGAGGATGGCGAAGGTGGTGGCCAACTCATCGGGAGGTGAATCGGCGATCGCACGGCGAGCGGCCATGACGGCTGACGGGTGAAGGCACTCGCAGTCATCGGACCATTCTGCTTCGCCCATTTCGGGTTGAGACGGCATCTCACTCATGTGTGCCTCCGTACACTCGTTCACTGGATTGATGATACTGCGTTACGTGTGTACCAACAACCACACGTCTGCTATGTGCGGTACGGGCTGAGAGGGTGCGCGGTGCGGATGCAACAGTACGAAGAGGATTCCAACGGGAACGCTCCCCGATGCGAACTTGGTGCAAACCCGAATCTCCTGGTGCGGCTGACCAGGAGGCACGATTGCGGCCGAAACGCGTCCGCACTAATTCATTAATTCACTAAATCCGGTTTTCCCCATTCCATGGGCTTTCTGGCCCGTATTTCGTGCGGTATTTGTGCGATTTCGTGCGGAGAATTGATTGGCCAGCGCAGGATCGAGGACCAGCGGGCCGCAGATGAAATTTCTGCCTACTCTTCGTACGCATCGAACGGGCCAAATCCCGCCACGTCGACCGAAATTCAGTTGAGAACGCCGGTGGCGTCAGCATCCTAATGGCCCTGACAGGCGATATCCCTTACACTGCGATGAAAGGTCTGCGCACCACCTGGTTAGCCCCGATGCCACCTACAGGCACAGCACGCGGAGAGTCTCGACATGCCAAAGATCATCGACACGGTGAAGGAAAAATCCGGAATTTACGCTTCAGGATTCAACCCTGCATCAGTGGCGGGTTTCCTGCTGCCAGGCCTCTTCGTGATCATCGTTGGTGGCGGCATTGCGTTTTACCTGCTCTGGACCAGCTAACCCACCAATCCAGATCAAGATGATGCATGGGGCGAGCCGAAAGGTTCGTCCCTTTTTCGTCTCTCCTTTTCGGGAACCCTCGCTCCTCTCCTGTCGTTTGATCTGGTGACGACCTGTTCAGGCAGGATCGTCATGGCACCACCCCTGGAACCTCACCAGTTCCCACCGGCACCATTGGGGTGACCCGGTACCACCACAAGGGGTTTGTTTTTCCATGTCATCATCACTACAGGCGTCGTCCGTTCGAGCGCGAGCGGGCTGGCCACTCGTCGGCGTTGGCGCGGGAATCGCGGGGTTCCTGGCCACGCTGATATTCGACGTCCATGCAACCCTGGATGAGGGAGCAGAGACCGACTACACGATGGCGATCGTGCACGAAGTCAGCCAACGGAACGGGCACCTGGCGATCATCACCGGATACCTGGCAGTGGCGCTGCTACTCGTCACCGCTGCATGCTGGCGAACCCATCTGGAGCGCCGACTGCCTGGTAAGGCGGCCGCGGCGGTCGTGCCGCTGGCTTTGGCGGCGGCGGCGGGCGCGCTTTCCCTCGGTTATGGCTGGAAGGGGGCGCTGGGGCTGTACCACGCCGATGGAAACGAACCGAACACGTTCGACGATATGGGACTTTACGTCTACTACGTCCTCAATGACTTCGGCTCGTTCATCGGGTGGCTGGGCGTGACAGTTGCTGCGGGCGCCATCGCCTGGCTCGCGCTGCGAGATCGCGTGCTGCCGCTGTGGATCGGGATATGGAGTGTGCTGCCGGTGGTCGCGGTCACGATTCCGCTGGTGGCGACGGGGCTGCCTGGATTCCCCGGCGTAGTGTCCCAGATCTGGATGATCATCACGTTCATCGGCCTCTTCCTGTGGAGGGGCTTCCCTGCCGAGCCGGAGGTTGCGGTCGGCCGCCAGGCCTGACCACTGGAGACTCAACGACCCTGCAGATTGCGGAAATCGATCAAACAGAACAGGAGGGGCCGGTGATTGCCGGCCCCTCCTGTGTTGATACCCAGCACTTGCGCCTATCGGCAGGGCGGACGATAACCGCCTGCGAGCCGAATGGAGGCATTCATCCCCAATTGCGGCAGGTCCGCCTGCCCAAGGTGCTGCCGAGACGTACACGTGCGGCCCACATTCTCATCGAACTGGCCAAGCGAGATGCCTAGTCCTCGTCTTTACCGGTGCGGCTGGCCTCGCGAATCTGGTCGACGATGCCAGGGTCGGCCAGGGTGGTGGTATCACCCAACTGCTGACCGGAGGCGATGTCGCGCAGCAGGCGGCGCATGATCTTGCCAGACCGCGTCTTGGGAAGGTCGGGGGTGAACATGATCCGCTTCGGCTTCGCGATCGGGCTGATCCTGGTCGCAACGTACTGGCGGAGTTCCTCGCCGAACTCGTTGCCGACATGCGCTCGATTCTTGAGGGTAACGAACGCAAAGATCGCTTCGCCGGTGAGCGAGTCCGGTTGACCGACCACGGCGGCCTCGGCGACGAGGTCGTGCGAGACCAGCGTGCTCTCGATCTCGATGGTGCTCAGGCGGTGACCGGAGACATTCATCACATCATCGACGCGACCGAGCAGCCAGAAGTCCCCATCGTCGTCGATCCGAGCACCGTCGCCAGGGAAGTACTGCCCGGGGTATTTGCTCCAGTAGGTCTCGACGTAGCGGTCGGGATCTCCGTAGATTCCGCGAAGCATGGACGGCCAGGGCTTGCGAATAACGAGATAGCCGCCCTCACCCAGCGGAACCGATTCGCCCGCCTCGGTGACGACGTCGGCCGCGATGGCCGGGAGGGGATGGGTGGCCGATCCAGGCTGGGTGGTGGTGATGCCCGGCAGCGGCGAGATCATGATGGCGCCGGTTTCGGTCTGCCACCAGGTATCGACGATCGGCGCCGTCTCATGCCCAATGTACTTGTGGTACCACATCCAGGCTTCGGGATTGATTGGCTCGCCAACCGATCCGAGCAGGCGAAGGGACGAGAGGTCATGCTTCTCGGCGTGCTGGTGGCCTTCCTTCATATGCGCGCGGATGGCGGTTGGCGCACAGTAGAGGATGGTGACCTTGTAGCGCTCGATGATGTCCCACCAGCGGTCGGGGGCGGGATAGGTCGGCGTGCCCTCGTACATCACGCTGGTGGTGCAGTTCGCGAGCGGACCGTAGACGATGTAGCTGTGCCCGGTCACCCACCCAATGTCGGCGGCACACCAGTAGATGTCTTCGTCCTTGATATCGAAGACCGCCTTGTGGCTCCAGGACGTCTGGAGCAGGTAGCCGGCCGTGGAATGGACGATACCCTTAGGCCGGGCGGTGGTGCCCGACGTGTAGAGAAGGAACAGCATATCCTCGCTGTCCATCCATTCGGGCGCACATTCCGAGGACTGGCGGGACACAATCTCATCCCACCAGACATCGCGACCATCGACCATGGTCACGTCCTGATTTGTGCGCTTCGCCACCAGCACATGCTCGATGGTGGGAGTCTCCTGGATAGCCAGGTCGACATTGGGCTTGAGCGCGGAGGCACCACCGCGACGGTAGCCGCCGTCGGCGGTGATGACGACCTTGCACTGGGCATCGTTGATGCGGTCGCGCAGCGCCTCGGCGGAGAATCCGCCGAAAACCACAGTGTGCGGAGCACCGATGCGGGCACAGGCAAGCAGCGCGATGGGCAATTCGAGGATCATCGGCATGTAGACCGCGACGCGATCGCCCTTCTGGACACCGAGTTCCTTCAGCGCATTGGCGGTCTTGCTGACCTTCTCGAGCATCTCGGCATAGGTGATGGCTTTGGTGTCGCCGGGTTCGCCTTCCCAATAGTAGGCGACCTTGTCACCGCGTCCCGCAGCGACGTGCCGATCGAGACAGTTGTAGGCAACGTTGATCTTGCCACCGACGAACCAGCGGGCGAATGGCGGATCCCAATCGAGCACCTGCTCCCACGGCTGGAACCAGTCGAGGCTGCTGGCCTGGGCAGCCCAGAACGCCTCGGGGTCGGCCGCTGCCTCGGCGTAGATGGCGGGATCGTTGTAGTTGGCCTGCCGGGCAAAGTCGGCGGGGGGCGGGAAGGTGCGGTTCTCGGCCAGCAGGGCCTCAATCGTTGCGTGGTGATTTGCCTCGTGATCCGTCATCTCTAATTGCATCCTCGTTCGGTGTGGTGGCCGCATGGCGACAACACGCACCCTGATTTCGCTCTGCCACGTCAGATGGCGAACGTCCGGAAAACCGGCGCATCGGGGTGAAACGTGGGGAGTATAGCCCCGTCCCTCTTCTTTGAAAACACTTTGGCGCTGGATGGCGTCCGCGTGGGTGCAGGAACAGGTCGCTGGAGACCGCCAATGCCGGTGGTTTTTTGAGCTGGCGGTAACGGGCGGGGCGGACCACAGCCGCCTGCTTCCCCGATGCACCCATTCGGCCCCAATCGCGGCTGGTCCGCCCTTACCCGGTGGTGCAGAGACTCGCCAATTGGCGCAAGGTCCATGCAGGAAAGCCGGAGTTCTCCCGGCAGAAGCAGGTGACGAGGTGGTGTCATACTGGAGGAGAATGGGGGTATCCCCGCGACCGAGTCCCTGACGGGACAGCCGCAGTGGTTCAAGGAGCGAAACAACCGTCATGACCAATATCCACATGATCGTAGGATCCCTGGTGATCCTGGGCTTTCTCGTGACACTGATCCTGAATGTGCGGACGGCGGCGACGGGCCGGGCATTCTCGTGGCAGAAGATCGTTTCGTTCGCCGCAGCGACGCTGCTGTTGCTCCAGTACATGCTGGGCTTCTCGCTGCTGGGTGAGGGCAAGGAGATCACCTCCTGGCACTTCCTGATTGCCCTGGCGGCGATCATCCCGGTCGGGTTCGAGCACATGTATGCGAGCCAGCGGCCAACGGCGGTGGAGCGGGGCAAGATGGGAGCCCTGGCCAATGTCTTCACACTGGCGATCGTGATTACCGCCTACATGATCGGTGAACTGAACTAGACGCAAACGGCGCACCGGATTCGATCTGGTGCGCCGTTCGCTTTTGCAGCGCGGGGAGACCAACGTGTCGACCACCCAACCAGATCTGGTCATTGTCGGTGGCGGCATCGCCGGGGCGGCCCTGGCGATCGTGGCGCGGCGCTCGGGACTGGACGTCCAGATCGTGGAACGGACCGCCCGGTTTCACGATCGGATCCGGGGGGAAACGATTCACCCCTGGGGCGTGACGTTCATGCGCAAACTCGACCTGCTCGATCTCGCCGAAAACGGGGCGAAGGCGCAGCGACAGGAATACTGGCAGACGATCCGGAACCGGGAAGTGCAGACGCCATCACGCTGGGCAGACCACTTTCCGGACGCGCCATATGGGCTCGGGTTCTCGCACGTGGAACTCCAGGATGCGTTCCTCGCCGAGGCCCAGCGGCTGGGGGCGGTGATCTGGAGACCAGCGACCGCGACCCCGATGCGGGATGACAACGACCAGATCGTCGTGCAGATATCGAGGACCGGTGCCACCACCAGCCTGTATCCGCGACTGCTGGTGGGCGCCGACGGGGCGAACAGCGCGACCCGGACGTGGCTGGGTGGCGAGCGACACGATGACCCGGTCCACCACGCGCTTGGCGGTGTCCTGACGCGGGGACTCGGCCTCGCGTCGGACAGGATTCACCAGGCATTCATCGATGGCGGGTTCGCGTTTGTGTCGCCGATGTCGGATGACCGGGCCAGGGTCTACCTGGTGGTTGCGACCGACAGGGCCGATGCCCTGCAGCGTGATGTATCCACCGGCGATCGCATCGTCGAGCAGTTCCTCGCGGCAACGCCCGAGGACTACACGAGCGGGTCCTGGGAGGTTATTGGACCGGCGGGATTCTTCCCCAATGCGACCGGGAGCGTGACGATTCCGCCAACGGACGACGTGGTGCTGATCGGCGATGCCTCCGGACGCAATGACCCCAGCCAGGGTCACGGGCTCTCACTGGCGTTCCATGATGTCGCGGTGCTGAGCGACCTGCTGGCCACCCTGCCGTGGCCCGAGGTACCAGATGCGTTCCATCAGCGGAAGGCGGCGGTGTTCGAAACGCTGCGGCAGCACGCTCACTGGAACGAACGGCAGGCGACCGAAACCGGCCCCGAGATCGACGTGTTGAAGGAGCGGATCCGGCGGGCGAGGGAGATTGATCCGACCGCCGCGGGCTTTGCCGGAATCTTCGCCACCGGACCGATGGGCCTGACCGCTGACGACGCCGCACGGCGGGCATACCTCGGCGAAGACCTGCCAGACCCGGCGACTGCCGTGATGACTGGCCTTTGAGCAGGCGGAAATCCTTGCCAACGAGGCACCATATACGTACAGTGGTATCCACTGATTGCGTTTTGGTAGGCTCAGCAGGCAGTTGATCCAACGATCATCCTGTGACTACGAGGAGACACTTTCGCTTTCCGGGGGAAAGCGGCGGTCGATCCAAAGCGGCGCCTTTCGGGGAGGGGACCTGTAACATGCGGCTACAACGACTGCTGGCGGTGGCGATGGCCGCCGTGTTTGCGATGGGGCTGGCTGTTCCCGTTGCCAACGCCCAGAACGACGTGACCGTCTGGGTGGAGTTCGACTCGATCTATGCCACGCAGGGTTGCGTGGTTGACGTGAGTGTCGATGGTGGGAAGTCGCTGGCTGGAGCGACGTTCTCGATCGTGGCGACCGATGATGACACCGGTGCGGTGGTGAGCAGCGATTCCGGGACGGCCAACGACCGGGGTATCGCCTGGCTGGGGATCGACACCAGCGGCGCGAATGCCAATTCCAAGCTGTGGGCCAGCGTGAGCGTGAACGGCTCGTACATCAGCGGGCGGACGGTGCGGGTAGCCCCGGACGGCGCCTGCTCGGGCGATACGCGGCTGGTGACGATGAACGGGTCGGCTCCGGCCAGCAACGGGTCGACAACCGATCCGGTCGGCACGAACGCGGTGATCATTCCCGGCGCATTCGGCTACAAGCAGGAACGTGGCCTGAGCTGCGAGTACTCGTCGCTAGCGATTGCCACGGGAATGCTGGGTGACTGGGTATCGGAGTATGACTTCGAGTCGGTGGTGCCGCTGAACGACAACCCGCACTGGGGCTATCGCGGCAACATTCGCGGCTCGTGGGGCAACACGACCGACTACGGCATCTACGCCGCGCCGCTGGTGCCCGCGCTCAACCAGTTCGGATTCAATGCCGAATGGTGGTATGGCGACAGCTACGACCTGGTGGCGCAGATCGACCTGGGGCGCCCGACGCTGGTCTGGATCGGCGTGCGCGGCGAGACCGGGAAGTTCAACGAATACACGGCGGATGGCACGCGGTACGCACTGCTCCCCTACATGCACGTGGTCACCATCTATGGCTACGACGATGGAGGCGTGTACGTCAGCGATCCGGGCAACGGCAAGCTGAAGTACTGGGACTGGAACACCTTCGAATGGATGTGGGACGCCATGGACGGCATGGCGCTGTCGGTCTGGCGCTAGACCGGCGACGAGATCGGACGCTGAACGGGTGGTGGAGCTGGCTCCGCCACCCGTTTTTCATCCTCTGAAAGGCGAGTATCCTTTGCGGGACAGGACACACGAGGAGGATCCGTTGGTCAAACCGTCTCGCCGCACTCGCCGGGTTGGACTTGCGTTCAGCCACCAGTTCCTCAACCACAATGCCGGGAATTACCTGATCGGATACAAGGAACCCTACCCGTTTCCCGAGCCGGTGCCGCACGTGAGTTCGCCCGCGATTGCGGGACGCACACGGCAGCTCCTCGACTACTTCCGCCTCTCGGCGGCGATGCTGGCGATCGAACCGGAGCCCGTTGGCGACAGCACGCTGCGGCTCTATCACACACCCGAATACGTGCAGCGGGTGAAGGACATCAGCGCAACCGGCGGCGACACCGGAAATGGCGCCCCGATGGGCAAGTTCGGCGAACCGATCGCGCGGCTGTCCTTGGGTGGGGTGGTTTCGGCGGTGGATGCGGTGATGAGGGGGACCGTGCACCACGCCTACGCCCTGGTGCGTCCCCCTGGTCACCACGCGATGTCCGACCGCGGGATGGGGTTCTGCATCTACGGGAATGTGGCGATCGCTGCCCGCCACGCGCAGCGACGGCACAGTGCCGAGAAGGTCGCCATCGTCGACTGGGACGTGCACCACGGAAACGGGACACAGGACGCCTTCTACGCCGATCCAGGGGTGCTCTTCATCTCCGTGCACCAGGACAACCTGTTCCCGGTGGGCTGGGGAGCGCTGGACCAGATCGGCGAGGACGAGGGGATCGGGACGACGATCAACATCCCGCTGCCGGCAGGCTCGGGGAACCCGACCTACATGGCGGCATTCGAGCGCATCGTGCTGCCAGCGATCCGCGAGTTCGGGCCCGACCTGATCATGGTCAGCGCGGGGCAGGACGCGAGTGTGATGGACCCGCTGGGGCGGATGTCGCTGACGACGGCGGCCTACCGGTCGATGACGCGACAGTTGCGCGACCTGGCGGACGACGTGTGCGAGGGGCGGCTGGTGATCGCCCAGGAGGGCGGATACAGCGAAATCTACGCCCCCTACTGTGGCGCCGCGATCGCCGAGGGCCTGGTGGAAGGGCTGGACGAGGTCGGCCCGGTGGAAGAGCCCTATGGGCCGCGGGCCGAGTCAATGCCGGCCAGCCTCGCGATCGGGCTGGATGCGATGCAGGCGCTGGACCTGGCGGTGGAAGCCCACCGCCGGTTCTGGAAGCTCTAAAGGCCGATCAGGCGCCGAGGGCGAACGGAAGGCCAACCGACTCCGCGGCCTCGGCGAGTTCTTCGAGAACGGCGACTCTCAACGGCAGGCCAAGTTCGGTATTTCGAATTTCGGCCTCGGCCTCGGGGTCGCCGGGGATGATGACTCCGCTGCCGGGTTCGGCCGGGTTGGCGGGCGTATCGCGCATGTCCTGCAACATCTCGTCCATGTCGGCGAGGAAATCGTCGTAGTCACGGAAGGCGTCGACGCGCCAGGCCATCATCATGTGACCGATGCCGGGCTGGGCGGAGGTGCCGGTGGACTGGGCAAGGCGCGCTCCCCAGATATTGCCGGCCAATGGACCGCAGAACGTCTCGACCACCAGCGAAAGCCCGTATCCCTTGTGGCTGCCCTGCTCGAGGGAACCGCCGAGCGTGGTGAGTCCGAGCACGTTGTACGGGTCGGTGGTGGGGGCGCCGCTGGGGTCGATGGCCCAGCCGAGCGGAATCGGGACGTTGGCGCGGCGAGCGATCTCGATCTTCCCGAAGGCGACAGTGGACGTGGACATATCGACGACGAGTGGGCGGCCGGAGCCGGTCGGGACAGCGAAAGCGATGGGATTGGTGCCGAGGCGGGGTTCGAGGCCGCCAGCGGGAATCACGATGCGGCCAGCATTGGTCATGGCCATGCCGCCCAGCCCTTGCTCGGTGGCCATCACGGCATAGGCGCCGGCGATGCCGAAGTGGTTGCTACCCCGGATGGTGGTGAGGCAGATGCCGGTCTGCTGGGCCTTGATGATCGTGCGGCGCATCGCCTCGGGGCCGACGAGGAGCCCGAGGGCATTGTTGCCGTTCAGGGCGAGCGTGGACGGGAGTTCGCGCTCGATGGTGACCTGACCCTGCGGATCGATCAGGCCAGCCTGGAGGCGGGCGATGTAGGAGGGCATGCGAGCCATCCCGTGGGACTCCACACCGCGCATGTCGGCGATGAGGAGATGGGTGGCAGCCGCTTCGGCATCGGCTCGTTCCAGGCCCGCTGCCGCGAGCAGGTCGGCCGCGAACTCGTGGACCTGCTGGTAGGGAAAGCGGCGAATGGTGTCCTCATCGGTCTCGTGCAACGGCATGACGAACAGGTCCTTGTCTGAAATGAGCAAAACGCGAGCCAATCTCGCGAGATTCTGCCCGGAACCCAGCCGGCAGACAAGTGGCGGTTGCCACCAAGGGTGATGAGGAGCGCCACGGATCAGCCGTGCTGCCGATTCCGCGCACACCTCCGGCAAGACAGTCACACCTGAAGAACTTTCTGCTAACATATCGTAAGTGATTACTCGTGCAGCAACCTGGTCATCCCTTTCCGGGGCTGCGACTGCCACTGGAGCGCCAACATGTCCGATTACGGCCATCATCTCGAATTCGGCACATTCATCGGCCCCAATGCCTACAACCCGGACAGCGTGGTCGCGCTGGCGCAACTCTCGGAGCAGGTGGGACTCGACCTGGTGACGTTCCAGGACCACCCCTACAACGCCGACCTGCTGGAGACCTGGACGCTGCTCACGTGGGTGGCAGCCAGCACCGAGCGCATCACGGTGGCCGGCAACGTCCTCAACCTGCCGCTGCGGCACCCGGCGCTGCTGGCCAAACAGGGCGCGACGCTCGACGTGCTCTCCCATGGCCGGTTCGCGATGGGGATCGGGACGGGAGCGTTCTGGGACGCGATGGTCGGGATGGGCGCGACGCGGCAGACGCCCGGGGAGTCGATTGCGTCGCTGTCCGAAGCGATCGACCTGATGCGGAGCCTGTGGGCGGAGGCGGGTCCGCGTCGCGTGCGGTTCCAGGGCGAGCGGTATTCCGTGCCGGGGATGGCGCGGGGCCCGGTGCCGGCGCACGAGATCCCGATCTGGATTGGTGCCTACAAGCCGAGGATGCTGCGGCTGGTGGGTGAGAAGGGAGACGGATGGCTGCCGTCGCTCGGCTACCTCGAACTGGACGACGTGGCGGCATCGAACCGGACGATCGACGATGCGGCAGTGGCGGCAGGGCGCTCGCCGCGAGAGGTGCGACGGTTGCTGAACCTGTTGCAGGGCAGTTTCGGTTCCCGGAACACCGGGTTCCTGCAGGGACCGCCGGCACAGTGGATCGAAGAAATCAGCGGACTGGCCCTTGAGCACGGATTCAGCACCTTCATCTATCCCGGGGACAACCCACGGGCGATCCAGCTCTTCGGTGAGGAGGTGGTGCCGGGGGTGCGCGAAATGGTGGCGCGGGAACGGCGGGCGGCAGGAACCGACACCTCGTCGCCTCGCTCGAACCGTGCCATGGCGCTGCGGTCACCGGGTATCGCCTATGACGAGGTGCCCGAATCGCTGCGCGGTAAGGTCGTCGAGCCCGGGGACTTTGGGTACGAGCGATCGCGCCACAGCTACATGCGAACCGGGTCTCCCGGCCTGGTGATCTTCGCGGAGAACGTCGAGGACGTGCAGGCGGCACTTGCGTTCGCGCGCCGCCAGGACGTACCGATCGGGATTCGGTCGGGTGGCCACGGGATCAGCGGGCGGTCGACCAATGATGGCGGCATCATCATCGACGTCTCGCGGATGAAAGCGATCACGATGCTCGATAAAGATCGA
Source organism: Chloroflexota bacterium (assembly GCA_023415845.1). Lineage (GTDB taxonomy): Bacteria > Chloroflexota > Chloroflexia > Thermomicrobiales > UBA6265 > JACCYX01. The sequence continues at coordinate 24,385 of JAEZJB010000092.1, forward strand.
CGCCTGATCCGGGTGGAGCCGGGTGCGGTGTGGGGGGAGGTTGCCGCCTTCCTGCAGCTGTACGGGCTCTCGCTGACGAGCGGGGATTATGGCGCCGTCGGCGTGGGCGGACTGGCCACGGCGGGTGGCGTCGGGTACATGGGGCGCAAGTTCGGGCTGACGATCGACCACATGGTGGCAGCCGAGGTGGTGCTAGCCGACGGGCGACTGGTGCGAGCGGACGACGAGCAGAACTCCGACCTGTTCTGGGCGATTCGGGGCGCGGGCGGCAATTTCGGCGTGGTGACGGCCTTCGAGTTCGTGGCGGATCCGGTCGACGATGTGGTGTTCGGCATCCTGATTGCCGATGCCACCAACACCGCGCCGCTGCTGGAACAGTGGGGGCGGCTGGTGGAAGAGGCGCCACGGGAGGTGACGAGTTTCGTGACGATGGTGCCGGAATCTCGCGACAACCCGGCCATCGCGCAGTTCACGATCGTCTATGCGGGTGACGACATCGAAGCGGCGTCGACGGCGATTACGCCGTTCTACGAGCACCTCGGGCCGATCCTGCAGCAGCAGGCGCAGTTGCTGCCGTACGCAGCGATCGTGGCGCCGTTTGACAGCACACACACGGGGCGGGGGCTCGATGCCGCGCGCTCCGGCCTTGTCGACCATGTCACGCCGCAGGTGGCGCAGGCGCTGGAATCGATGCTGGCGAACCGGGAAACCCAGTTCGCCCAGATCCGGGCTGTCGGTGGGGCGGTCAACGATGTCGATTCGGATGCGATGGCGTACGCGCACCGGCACCAGAACTTCTCGGTGATCGCGGCCACCACCGGCAATCGTGAAGCAGCGCTGGAGCGCGGCTGGAGCAAACTGCGACCGCACCTGGACGGGATGTACCTGTCGTTCGAGACCGGAATGGGCCGGGAGGTGCTGGAAGCGGCGTTCCCGCCGGCCACCCTGGCGCGCCTGCGGGAGTTGAAGCGGAAGTACGATCCGGACAACGTGTTCAACCAGAATTTCAGCATCGACCAGGAAGTGGTGATCGCGCTGTAGTGCGAGGCGAGAGATCAGTCGTGCGCGTGGAGGTCAGGCGGAGACGAGCTCCAGCCTGGCCGCGCTGGCACCACTGCGCTTCGTGCGGTCGCGGAGCTTCCACCGCTTGCGCTTGGCGGCAAACGACAGGAAACGGCTGACGACGGTCGAGCCACCGCAGACGACCACCTGGCCATTGGCGGCGAGGAGCGATTCCAGATCGGCGAGGCGGGCGATGTGGACCTCGTTTCGGACCTGATCCTCGAGATGCAGGACGGCGAGGTCGACCTGTTGGGGGCCGAGGTCGGCCAGATCGACGATGGGGGCCTCGACGAGCGAGGGTGCGGGGTTCAACACCGCACGCATGGCCCGGGCCGAGGCGCGGACGGAGAGCAGATTGCGGTCGGCGAGGATGACCTGGGTGGGGGTGAACTGGTGGGCGGCGACGAGCGGCAAATGTCCCTGGCCTGGACGGAAGGCGAGGACCTGCTCCGGCTGGCCAACGACCGTGCGGAAGATGTCGAAGGCCACTTCGGTCGCGTAGTCGTAGGAATCGTATTCGGTCAGGCCGACAACCGGGAAGATGTCGTAGTCGAACTCATCGACGCCGAAGCCGGCCTCCTCACGATCGAAGAGGCCGCGTTCGAGCGGCTCAGTGACCGGTTGGGCGGGACCATCGCTACGGACATGGATGACCGTGTGATCGGCGTGCCGCTGATCGTATATCGTCTCGGCGGCCGGATGGGCTGCGATCGCCTCGCGCAGGAGATCTGCGAGCGGGTTGACCACGACGAGGGCGAGGACGCCGCCGCGGTCGAGAACGGTGAGGCAGTCGAGCGTGAGTGCCTGCAGGACAGACTCGCCGGCCTTCCCGGGGACATTCCAGAGCAGAAGATCTGGCCCTGCCCCACTCGTAGCGAGACCGTCGACATCCAGTCCGACCCGGCAGTCGACATCCGTGAGTCCGAGGCGGACGGCGTTGTCGGCGGCAAATGCCACCGCCAGGGCATCGCGGTCGATGAGGGTGCCACGCCAGCCCGGTTTGGCGGTCAGCCAGGCGATTCCGAGCACGCCGTACCCGCAGCCGAAGTCGACCACCTGACCGGCATCCGGAAAGGCTGATGGATCAAGCGACCGAAGGAGGAGGCGTGATCCGGCGTCGACGTCGTGGCTGCTGAACAACTCCTGCGCGACGCCGAGCGAGACACGCTTGCCCTGCCAGTCGAGGGTGACATCCTTCTTGAACCAGAGTTGCCGGTGCATGACTACGTCTTTCGTTTTGATGCCAATGATGGTTCCCGCCACTCCCTACCGGTCATGGACCCAGCATGGACCGACTACCGGTCGCTTGCCAGTCATCACCGCCGGGGATAGCATCCTTGCAGCTTGTCTGGCCCGTGGCTGCGGGCTCAACCGGGAGCGAGAAAAACCATGCGCGAGACATTCCGAGTCGGCATTGTTGGAGCAGGCGTCATTGGCCAGGTTCACGCTGGTGCCCTGGAAGGGGTCGACAACGCCGAGCTGGTGGCCGTGGCAGAGGTGCGCGAGGACGCGGGCCGCCAACTCGCCGACAAGTATGGGGCAACCTGGTACGCCGCTTTCGCGGACCTGCTGGCCCAGCCGGACATTGATGTCGTGATTCTGGGTACGCCATCGGGCATGCATCCCGAGCAGGCGATGCTGGCGGCACAGGCCGGGAAGAGCGTGATCACCGAGAAACCGATGGCGATTACTGCCGACGGTGCCACCCGGATGATCGAGGCGGCTGAGCAGGCCGGGACCCATTTGGCCGTGATATTCCAGAACCGGCTCACCGGCGACGTCTATCGGGCCAAGCGAGCGATCGAGCAGGGCCTGATTGGTACCCCGGTCGTGGGGAGCGCC
>JAEZJB010000007.1 GCA_023415845.1 Chloroflexota bacterium
CCGCTGGTGGCGATCGCCCATGGCACGCCAAGTTCGGTGAGTGTTGCGAGGAGGTCGAGTGTGCCGGGGAGCGGACGGATGTCCCCCGCCAGCTGCTCGAAGTGAACGTGATGCCGCTCGCCGATCCGGGCGGTCAGCTCTGGGCTCGGCGCCTTGCCTTCTTCCCGCAACAGGCTGTTGATGAACAGCCCGCCGCTGATGCCCATCCGCCGGTGAACTTTCCAGGTCGGAAGGTCGATGCCGACATCGGCGAGGGCTTTCCACCAGGCCAGGGCGTGTTGATAGGTGCTGTCGATGAGCGTGCCGTCAAGATCGAAGAGGAATGCCCAGGTGCCGGATCCCGGGTGGCCGGAGGTCATGGTGCGAGCCGCCTTTCAGCATTGGTGAAGATGTGAATCCAGTTGCGAGGAACCTGATCGCTCGAATCTGATTGAGGTCATTCAGGACGCAACCGCCCGGTAAGGCGGACGCTCATCGTCGCAGTCGCCGGCGAGAATGCAAACACGCACGACGTGAGAACCTGTGCATCGCCCAGATTCCTGAAAGGATTGGTTCACCATGGCGGCTCACACCACGAACTACATCAATATGCTGATTGCCATCGCCGATGATTCGACCGCGACTGCTGGCACGAGACCACCCGAGAAGGAAGGCAATCCCTCCATTGCGTTCCGGACCTGGCAGTCGATCGCGGAGCACCCCTACGAATACACGTCAGACGAGGTGATCTTTGGCGTCTGGGCTGACCGGCAGGGCATCACCGAAGCGGAGAGAACGGCTGCTCGCGAGCAGTTCTTCAGCAAGGGACAACCATGCCTGCGTGCGTCCGACCTCGGCAAGAAATACGGCTGGGGGATTCACAGCGATGCCGAGGGCAGGGTCGCACTGGTCGGGGTCGAGTCGGTCCAGTACCAGGCATTGCTGGATGATCCATCCGTCAAGGTCGTCAAGGCGATGAGGTCGAAGCGATAGTCCCAGCCGTGCCCTAGCACCCTCTGAGGCTTGACGCTCCTTGGAGGTCGGCCCTTCTTTGGGTCTTCGCCGATGACGCTCAGGAGCCCTGCAGTGTGGCCTGCCAGTAATCCTGCTGCGCGGGGTAGTAGTCGTCCCACTCCGGGAACGGTTCGCCAGTGTGGGTCGCGACAAGTCGGTCGGCATAGTATTCCCAACCGATACCATACGAACTGGAATCCTCGCCCTCCTTGATGGCCTGCGTGAAGCGGAGGGTTGTCACCCCGGCGTCTTCGTTGAGCGAGATCGACATCCGCCAGGAATCGTCACCGACTGCTGAGGTGACGTCGAGGTGCCGGGGTGGTTCACAGGTATGAATTTCGACATCTTCACCTTCGGTCTGGCCTTCGGCAGTCATCACGAACTTGACGCGCGATCCACTTCCTCCCTCGCCCGTCCATGTCCCGATCCAGCGGTTCATGCGGACCGGGTCGACGATCGACTCCCAGACATCCTCGATCGGTGCGTTGAAGGTGCGTTCGATCACGATCTGGCGACCGCTCTCCGTCCGTTCGACTTTGCCGGTCGGGGCAATGCTCATGCCGATTCCTTCCTGATGGTGGGCGATGGCGTCGAGCGCGCTGCTTCCCGGCGCTCCCGCTCTCGCCGCGTACGATGAACTTCCGTTTCCAGCGCGTCGAACCTGCTCGCCCAGCGATCGCGATAGCCGTTGAGCCAGGTGTCGACCTCCTGCAGCGGACGTGGGTCGAGACGGTAGATACGCTCGCGGCCAGACTCCTCAACCGTCACCAGGCCAGCTTCGCGCAATACCCGCAGGTGCCGGCTGATGGCAGGGCGACTGATCGAGAAGCGTGACGCGATGTCACCCGCGCTGAGTGGGTGCTGGTGCAGCAGATCGACAATGTCACGCCGAACCGGGTCAGCAAGCACCGAAAAGATGTCCATGTCAATAGTGTAACACGATGGTTACACATTGGGCCTAAACCTTCTGCTTCGGCAGAAATCTTGGGGGAGGAGTCGATTTATGAGGTCGCCGATTCGACCAGGCCACCGCGTGACGTGGGTGCGACCAGTCGTCGTCAATGTCCCGACAGTTGATGCCGTCGCTCATATCTCCGTATCGATCGCGCCGGTTCTCGCCAATCGAGGTAAACACTCGTGCCGGTACGCCATGCCACAACTGCTGAGAGAGGATGACTTTCAGGGTAGGGAGATATGCTGTCTATCTGACCCTATGAGAGCGAATAAACAGCCAGCTCACCGTTTTTGCAGCCCTTTGGGAAACGGTCCCGATCTCGGCACTTCAGGACGTGATGGGGGCCAACCTCCATGGCGAACGTTCCGCTGTCCCCGATGCCGCCTGACCTGCCTCGGTGGACGATGAATCGGGCCTCCATGGCTCATCGGGAGATGGGAGGTATCGGCGAGGCGATGCAAGAGGAGACAGGACCAGAGTCATCATGGCGCAGTCAAGAAAAGCGACTATCGGCACGGAACGCGGTGAACATTTCGACCTTGCCCGTGGTGAGACGGCGGTGGAGTTGCGCAATGTTTGTCGCTCTTATGGCAGGGGACGGAATAGAGTCCATGCACTGCGCGACATCAACGAGAAATTTGTTGCCGGATCATTTACGGCAGTGATGGGACCATCCGGATCGGGCAAGAGCACGCTGCTTCACTGCGCGGCCGGCCTCGATCGGCCATCTCGAGGGGTGGTCGAGTTGGGGGACATCGAGTTGAGCCGGTTGAAGGAGCCGCGCCTGACCAAGGTTCGACGGCGGCATACCGGATTCATCTTTCAGTCGTTCAACCTGCTCCCGGCGCTGACCGTACGCGAGAACATCGTGTTGCCAATGGAGTTGGATGGACGTGGTGTGGACCGGGATCGATTGGAAGACCTTGTTCGGCAGGTAGGGATCTTGGAATTGCTTGGCCGACGACCAGCAGAGTTGTCGGGTGGGCAGCAGCAGCGTGTGGCGATCGCGCGGGCGCTGCTTTCGCAGCCGTGGGTTGTTTTCGCCGACGAACCGACCGGAGCCCTGGACCTTCGCACCGGCCGCGAGATCATGTTTCTCCTGCGCAGGTCGGTCGATGAGTTAGGCCAGACGATGGTGATGGTGACGCATGACCCCGTGGCGGCGGCGTTCGCCGATCGGGTGATGCTGCTGGCCGATGGCCGGATCGTCGATACCCTGGTTTCACCTGATGCAGTGACGGTGGCGAACCGGCTGGCAAGCCTGGAGGAGTAGCGTGGGTATTCGGTGCCTGATTCGAGAGATGCTGTACCGATCGGGGAATGTTGTTGGTGCGCTGATCGCTCAGACTCTTGCCGTGGCCGTCATGTTCGCGACGATGCTCCTGGGATACTCCAGTGGGCAGGGGCCGGGGGTCACCTATAGGTATCAGGCTGCTGACGTCGTCGTGCAGGTGAGTCCCACCAGAGTGCTGGGGATGGCTCCCGATATGGTGCCGGAGCAGTTCGAGTTCCGGATTCCACCGGTTGCCATCCAAGAATTACGAGCGATCGACGGGTTGGCCGCGGTGATTCCGGACCGGACCTTTGCGGCGCAGATCATTGGGCAAGATGGCCGGCCTATTGTGGTGCCCGGGTATGAGGACACGCAGGGGCAGTCATGGTCGGTGGTGCCGCTGACGCCGTTCAGACTTACGGACGGGATGGCCCCGGTGGGAGAGGGAGAGATCGTTGTCGACCGTGCCATCGCCGAGCAGGCTGAACTACATGTGGGCGATGAAGTTCAAGTCATTACCCACGAGGGGCCCGGCATGTATCGAATCGTCGGGATCGCGGTCCCACCCACTGGTGATGCGCTACCGCGGCAGACGTCGATATTCTTCGTGGAGGAGACCGTGAACCGGCTGGTGCCTCCCGCGCAGGGGGTACCCGCGGCCGGCATCTTTATTGGTGATAACGCCGACAGGACCACGGCCGAGGCTGCCATTGCGGCGATCGCCGGGCAGTATGGTCTGGAGGTCCTGACGGGCCCCGACCGGGGACGGGCAGATGTTACGACAGGCAAGGGAGAGTTGAAGGATCTCGGCATGCTCTTCCTGGTGCAGGGCATGTTCATCGGCTTCGTCTCGATCTTCGTGATCGGCAGCACCCTGAGCTTCGCGATTCAGCAGCGGGCACGCGAGATCGCGGTACAGCGGGCGATCGGGTTCACGCCTGGCCAGATTCGCCGACGTGTGGCTCTGGAGGCGGCGATCATCGGGCTGACCGGTGGCGTTGCCGGAATTGGGTTAGGAACGGTGATCGCGGCCGGGATCATTGGCGTCATGCACCTCGCCAGCCGAGCACCAAGCGAGTTCTCGCTCCATTTCTGGAATGGTGGCGTGGTAGTCGTCCTGCTGGCCTCGTTGACCATCTCACAAATGGCAGTGTGGGTGGCAGGCAAGCGTGCCGCCGCGATACGGCCGACCATGGCCCTGCGGGAAAGCTCGGCGAGCCAGCGCTGGTTCAGTCCGGGGCGGACGCTTTTGGGGCTGCTGCTCGTTTCGGGCGCGGTGGCCTGCCTGTCGATTGCTCCATCGGCGGACACGGAAGGGGCAATTGGATTGTCGCTGGTGATCACGATGTGCGCCACCACCGGGATCGCAGCGCTGTCTCCCGTACTAGTGCGTCTTGGGTCGGGCTTGCTGCTGGTCCTCCTGGGGCGACGCTTGTCGACGACGACCCGACTTGCGCTCCGAAATTGCAGGGCACGCGCTGCGCGTGGTGGTGCGGTGGTTGGAGCAGTGGTGCTATCGCTGGGATTTGCCACCTTGATCGCGTGTTTCAATGCCACGCTGGAGGCAGGCGTTGCCGAGTCGATGCAACGGGCGCTGCAGGCCGATCTCCATGTCCTGCCGGAGAATTCCGGATTGCCAGCTGGCTCGATTGAGGCGATGCGCAGCATCGATAGTGTGGAGGCCGTCAGCGGGGTATACGGATTTTCCGCCATGTACCAGTTTCAGGCTGCGCCAGGTGAGCGCGAGGCAACCGATGTAGCCGTGAGCGCGGTGGACGGCTCCTCGTTGGCTGCGATGCTGGACGTGACGTTCATGGCCGGTGACTGGTCGGCTCTCGAACGGGGGGAGAGCGTGGTCGCGCAGGAATTCGCAACGGGATATGGCCTGCAGGTGGGAACCACCTGGATATTGACGATGCCGGATATGACCGGATTGGAGATCAAAGTGGGCGCGATCCTGGAGCAGCCAGTGGCGAACGCCGACGTGCTGCTTCCCGCGTCCATCGCCTTGCCGCATCTGGTCGATCCCGCGATGAGCGAGATGCTTGTCAAGATCGTGACGGGTGCGGACCTCAAAACGGTCATTGCGAGCATCGAAGAGCACCAGCCTGGCAAAGTGCCTCTGCTGGTGATCGGCAAGGACGAATACATCGAGGCGCTGAATGTGGGGCTGCGGGAGAATGCGTGGGCGGCCAACCTGATCATCGGCGGGGCGGCAGCGTTCGCGGGCGTGGCGGTGATCAATACGGTCGTGATGTCCACCAGTGAGCGCAGGAGAGAGTTCACGCGGATGCGACTGATCGGCAGTCTCCGCCAGCAGGTGCTGCAGATGGTGCGGGGAGAGTCATTGTTCATCGCAATGCTCGGCGTGGTTTTGGGGGTGGGGATTGGGGTGCTGAGCGCAGTGGCGGTGAGCATCGGATTGGTTGGGGACGCTTCTGCCCTGGTGGTACCGGTGAGTCGAGTCGGCGTTTACGGCACCGTGACGATGGCCGTGATCGTCTGCTCGGCGGCGATCCCTGCCCGGCTGCGAACTGGAGAAGGCGAGTCTGGACTTGCCGCGCACGAGGAGTAGGAGATCTGGAACATTCGTCGCGACGGCCCGGTGTGCACTTCAGGGGCTTGTGATCACCCTACTCCAGCCACTAGTGGTCTGCGATTCGGATCCGGAATAACCAGGCTGGCGCAGTCGTAGCCGTGCACGCAATGAAGCGAAGGAACTTTGCACTGGGTTCAATCGCCTCCGCAGCTGGATTTTGGTCAGCCCTTGACCGACCCTGCGGTCATGCCCTGCACCATGAATCGCTGAGCCAGGAAATAGAGCACCATCACCGGCACTGCCGCAAGCACTGCGCCAGCCATGATTGGTCCCCACAGCAACACATCGCCGGTTATCAGGTAGTTGAGGCCCAGAGGCACCGTCCTCAGGTCTTCCGACGTGATGAAGATGAGCGCGAAGAGCAACTCGTTCCAGGCGGCAGTGAACGTGAAGATGCCGACTGCCGCAATCCCCGGCAGCGAGAGCGGCAGCAGGATGCGAAACAGTGCTCCCAGCTGCGACGTGCCGTCGACCATGGCCTGCTCCTCCAGGTCGGGCGGCACACTTCGGAAGTAGCCAGACAGCAGCCAGGTCGAGAGCGGGATCGAGAACGTCATGTAGAGCACGATCAGGCCCCACAGGGAGTTCCCCATGTGCAGGCGGGCGACGATGATCGACAGGGGAATGAACAGCAGTGAACCCGGGGTCAGGTAGGTGAGCAGGATGATGCGGCCAACCAGGCCGCGAAACCGGTATTTGAACCTCACGATGCTGTAAGCGGCAAACGACGACACCAGGAGGGAGACGATGGTCACCGAGCTGGCCACGATGATCGAGTTGCGAATGTTGGTGAGATAGCCCTTTTCTTCGATCAGGATTCGGTAGTTCTCCCAGGTCGGGTTTTCCGGGAAGAGCGACGGCAGTCGGTAAATTTCACGCGGGATCTTGAGGGAGATCGTGAACATCCAGTAGATGGGAAAGATCACCGCGAGCGCGACCGCGAACATGATCAGGTAGACCGCGATCAGCGTCAGGATGTTTCTCGTTCGCCGATTGGTCGCGAACGAGGTCCAGGCCCGCTCGTTGCGGATGGTGATTGCGGTTGCCTGCTCGCCTTCCATCAGTCTTCCCTCTGAATGAGCCAGGTCACGAAAAAGACGAGGATCAGGAGCGCCGGGATCATCGCGACCGACACGGCCGCCGCCTCACCCAGCCGTTGGGTTTGCATGCCGAAGTAGGCGAGGACCGGGAAGACCATTGTCGCGTCCGACGGGCCGCCCTGGGTCATGATCCAGATGTTCTCGAACGAGTTCGCCGTCCAGATCGACGACATCAGGGTCACGACGAGGATCACCGGCTTGATGCTCGGCAGGGTAATGTCCCAGAACCGTTGCCAGGCACTGGCTCCGTCGACCTTGGCCGCCTCGTAAAGCTCGTTCGGGACGCCCTGCAACGCAGCGAGGAACGAAATCGCCCAGAACGGGAAGCCGCGCCAGGTTGTCGCCACGATGACCGCCGGCAACGCCGTCGATTTCTGGCCCAGGTAATCGATGATTTCCGGATGGATGCCCGTTTTTGTCAGGATCAGGTTGAAGCCGCCGCCGATCGGCATGTAGAGCAGCTTCCAGACCAGGAAGGCAACGAAGCCAGGCATCGCCCACGGCAACATGATCACGGCCCGCATCAGCCCCCGGCCGCGAACGGCCTGGTTGAGCAGCATCGCCAGACCGAGGCCAATCACCAGCTTGAGGACATCCGACACCACCACCATGATGATCGTGTTCTGGATGGTCTTCACGAAGCTGGGATTCTTCGCCAGGTAGCGGAAGTTCTCCAGCCCCACCCACGACCCGGCCTGGCCCACCAGGCGATCGGTGAACGAGATGCTGATCGCGAAGAAGAATGGATATGCCACCAGCCCCAGCAAGAGGAGAAGGGCGGGGATGACAAGCAGCCAACCAGTAATTGCCTGCCTTCCCGACCACGACAGACGGGAGGTACGTGGTGCAGGCGGCGTTCCTGGATTTGCCACGACGACCATCGAACTTCTCCTGGGCAGGGAGGCGGAAGAGGGAGACCGTGCCAGGCATTGACGCGGTCTCCCTGGAGTGTCAGGCGTACTTGGCGTAAATCGCCTGACCCTGTTCCTGTGCTTCGTCCATCGCTTCGTCGATGGTCCTGCCATCGACCACGACGCGCTGAATCATCTTGGGCACGATGAAGTTCGCGCCGAAATCCGCCAGGGCGGTGTTGTCGACATCCGGGTAGCCCGGGGCGGTGCCGTTCTTGACGAGATCGAGTTGGCCCGCCAGCACGGGAATCTCCCAGGCATCCATGGTCTCCTGCGCCTTCATCACCGGACCGTAAATGGCGACCTTGTAGTACTCGGAGAGGAATTCCGGCTGTTCGAGGAACTCGATCAGGGCCGAGGCCGTGTCGACATCCTCGGTGCCAATCGGAATCGAGCGTACATTGGGCCCGATTGGGGCGACCGTCATCACCGGCCCGGCTGGCAGCGCCGAGTAGCCAGTGACCTCGTACAGGTCGGGATCATCGGCCTGGGCGGCAATCGACACGCTGCCCGGATTGGCGATGAAGATGGCTTGCCCCGATAGGTAGGCCGTGTTGTCCCCGGCCCCGTCCCAGGTTGTCGCGCCAGGAGCGAAGACATCCTGCGCGTAGAGATCGGTGATCCATTCAAGATATGCCCGGGTTTCCTCGGATTTGATCGTGCACTCGGTCCCTTCGTCGTTGGCGATCCGGCCACCCCACGACTGCAGGACGGATTGCTGAAGGTTGCCGTCACCCACGTTGGAGAGGGCGAGACCGAGGCCATAGACTCCGGGCTGCTGGGCTGCCAACGCCTGCTCGCCCATTTCCTGCCACGTCGTTGGTGGCGTGGTAATGCCTGCCTCTTCCAGGACATCCAGTCGGCGGAAGATGATGTTGCCGCCAGAGCCGAAGGGAATTCCGGTTCGCGCGCCACCGAGCCGCTCTGCCGAACACGCCGCGTCGATCGACTCGAACCAGCCACCTTGCGCCGCCCCGATCTTGTCGTACAGCGCGGTCAGGTCCTGCAATTGGCCGGTCTGCGAAAGCAGCTGGGCCAGTCCCAGTCCCAGGTCGAGGGCGGTGGGCATGGTGTTGGACTCGACGGCCGCGCTCACTTTTTGCTGGGTTTCGTTCTGGTTGATCATCACCACTTCGGTCTCGACCCCATTGTCCGAGCCCCACTGGGTAATGACATCCACCAGCATCTGGTTTGCGTCGTCCGAGAAAATCAGCCCGCCCCAGTAGACGAGCTTGCTGCCACTCTGGATCACCGCCGGGGCTTTTCTGGCCGCGAGCGTTTGCGCCAGCACGCCGCTGGCTGCCAGGCCGGCCGTCCCAGCCACAACGGTGCGGCGAGATGCGCGGCGGACGGTAAGCGAGCGCGAATCGGACATAACGGAACTCCTTTGCCTTCGGTGAAGGAACGATTGGACCCCGATTTCCGCGGTGCCGGTCGTCGTTGGCGCAGGTGACTCGCATGATGGAGGTGCCTGCGTTAACGCCAGCCGACGGTTCCCGAGTTGTGAGTGTTGCGATGTATGTAGACATGTGCGCCAAAGCGTGTCAATAGCCTCCCGGCGTGCCGGACGACGTGCATCGCATGGATGGTCTTTCCATGGCAGCGATTCCGCCGTACGATGCCGCGCATCAGCAACCAATCAGGGTTTGTCCGACCGCGCGTTCACCACTGGCTGCACATGGAGGTTCCCTGCACATGAGCGACAACCTTATTCGGGTAGCAATCGGTCAATTCAGCGTCATGACCGATGAGATTCTCCGCTTCGGCGCCCAGCTGGGAGTGACGAGTGTCCAGATGAACTCGCCATTGATTGCCAACGAGAACCGCTGGAGCGTGGATGACCTTCGGCCGTTGGTCGAGCACTGCCAGCGGTTCGGAATGACGCTTGAAGCGATCGAGAACGTTCCGCTCAATGCCCTCTCGAAGGTCATGACCGGAGCCGAAGGCTGTGAAGAGCAGATCGAGAACTACAAGCACACCATTCGCGCGATGGGTGAGGCTGGAATTCCGATTCTCGGGTACAACTTCATGCCCAATTCGGTCTGGACCACCGACCGCGCCGCGCCAGGCAGAGGCGGAGTCATGGTCCGCGAGTTCGACCTCGCGGCGGTGGCCGACTCGCCAGACGGTGGCCGGGAGTTCATGCCCGACCGCCCTGACTGGGCCGGTGGCCTGTATCACACCACGGTGGAAGACGAGTTCATCTCCGCCGACACCATGTGGGCCAACTACGAACGCTTCATGCAGGAAGTGTTGCCGGTGGCGAAGGAAGCGGGCGTGAAGCTTGCGCTGCACCCGGACGATCCTCCCGTGCCGGTGCTCGGCGGCGTCGCCAGGATCTTTGCCGACATCGAGGGATTCAAGCGTGCGGAGGAGATCGCCATCGCTACGGGTGCCGGTGAAGCATGGGGCCTTGATCTGTGCCTTGGATGCTGTTCCGAGATGCCGGGCGGCAAGGCCAACGTCCGGGCGATGATCGAGCACTTCGGGCCGCGCGGCCGCATTCTGTACGTACATTTCCGCGATGTGAAGGGCAGCGTACCTGTATTCCAGGAATGCTTTATTGGAGAAGGCAATTACGACCCCGCCGAAATCATGTTGCTGCTCAAACAATCGGGGTTCACTGGCTTCCTGCTTGACGATCATGTGCCGCACATGGACGACGATTCTCCGTGGAACCATCGTGGCCGGGCACATGCGATCGGCTACATGCAGGGGTTGATCAACATGATGGATCTGCTCGCCCCGTGATGCAGGCAACTCCGGGTCGTTTGCGGCAACCGGACGGCACTTTGGAAAGATGAACGTTCGCACCTTGCGCGCTGGTAATGATAAGATCGCCATGGGACCTGATCAAACAACATGTGTGAATCAGAGGAGCCACTGGCATGCGTTTCCTCGAGCGTCGAGGGAGTGCCCGCAGCACTATGGATTGGTCACCAGCACGGCTCCTGATAATTCTCGTGATGGTCTGTGGAATACAGGCGATTCTCCAGTCAGCAAGGACGGAGAACATGGCGTTGGCAGGGAACGAATGCCTGGCCATCGACGTTCCAGGTCACCCGCTCGCCGCACTCTGTGCGCAGTCGCCTGCCACACATGGAACGCCTGTTGGGTCGTACGGGGCCACGCCTATGGATGGGCGGCAAACCATTCCACCGTTCTCGCCGGCCACCGTGATCGCTTCGCCGTTGGGAACGCCTCCCGACAGTGACGGGGATGGACTGGACGATCGGGAAGAAAGGATGTTCGGCACCGACCCAAACCTAGTCGACACCGACGGTGATGGGTTGAGCGATAC
>JAEZJB010000020.1 GCA_023415845.1 Chloroflexota bacterium
CCTGCCGATTTGATCGCGGAAACGATTCGCACCCTCCGCGAAGCCGCACCCCATGCCGAAGCGGCCAACGTCACCATCGCCGTCGAAAATCACGGCATGGGCGACCTGCTCGCCCTGGAACTCCGTGAGGTTATCGAGGCTGTGGACTCCCCGTACGTCCGCGTCTGCTTCGACACCGGAAACCCCCTCTACGCCGGTGAGGATGCTGTCTATGCCGCCGAGATCCTCGCGCCGCTGACCGTCTCCACCCACCTGCGTGACACCCGGGTCTGGCTCGACGACGAAGGAGCGAAGGTGCAGTGGGCACCCGTCGGTCGCGGCTCGGTCGATCTGCCGCAGGTGCTGCACCTCCTGGCGACGCATGCGCCGAATGCCCCAATCGATCTTGAAATCATCACCGGCGGTGGTCCCTCCCTCATCGCCTACCGCAACCCGGATGCCGAGATTTGGCGGCTCTATCCGGAGATGACGGCCAGGTCGTTCGCCCGTTTCCTGACCCTGGCCGAACGCGGCGAAGCAGGGCCACTCGACCAGCTGGAGGTGCCTGCCACTGGCTGGCCCACAGACGCCGCGGCCCAGGAAGCGTTGCGCCAGCAACAGCGCGACCACTTCGAGGAAAGCGTCGCCTGGTTTCGGGATGGAACAGCCTCTGGCTCCGCCTGATCCACTACGTCTCGTCTGCCGTCGGGGCGATCATGATCCGCCCAAACGCCAACCGGCCGTCTTCCACTCGCGGAAGACGGCCGGTAGTGAAACGGGATTATCGGTAGCTGGCGGCCTGAAGTTCGAAGAGGTCGGCGTAGGATCCACCCTGCAGCATGAGTTCTTCGTGGGTGCCGGCCTGGACCAATCGGCCACGCTCCAGCACGAAGATCCGGTCGGCCACCCGCGCCGTCGAGAAGCGATGCGAGATGTAGAGGGCGATCTTGCCGGTCGTCAGTTCCTGGATGCGGGCGAAGAGTTCGTACTCGGCCCGGGCGTCCAGCGCGGCGGTCGGCTCGTCGAGGATCATGATCTGGGCATCGCGCATGAAGGCACGGGCAAGCGCCACCTTCTGCCATTCACCACCCGAGAGCTGGTGACCGCCCTCGAACCACTTGCCGAGCGCGGTCTGGTATCCGGCCGGCAACCGGTTGATCACCACGTCGGCCCCGGCGCGATTGGCGGCGGCTTCGATCAGGGCCTGCTCGGTCATCAGTTCGACGTTGCCGATGCCGATGTTGTCGGCGGCACTGAACTGGTAGGTGGCGAAGTCCTGGAACATGACGCTGATCTGGCGGCGCAGTTCCGCCGGATCGTACTCGCGAATATCCACGCCGTTGATCAGGATCTGCCCTTCGTCCGGGTCGTAGAGGCGGCCGATCAGCTTGACGATGGTCGACTTGCCGGCGCCGTTCTGGCCAACCAGGGCAATCGTTTCCCCCGGCTCGATCACGAACGAGACATCGTCGAGCGCCTTCACATCGCGGTCGGGGTACCGATAGGTCACGTTGCGGAACTCGATGCCGCGGGTGAATGGCACCGTCACCGGCACCGGTTCCTCTGGCGCAGAGATACGGGGTTGCCGATCCATCAGGTCGGCGAGGGTCGAGAGGTAGAGCCCGTTTTCGTAGATGCCCTGGATGCCACCGAGGATGCCCTGGAACGCACCCTGAACCTGATTGGCGGCCTGGGTGTAGACGGTCAGGGCGCCGAGGGTGACCTGCCCTCGAATCGCCAGAATCGCCACGTAGAGGAAGGTGCCTGACGACGCCAGCGTGGTGAGCGAACCCCAACCGAACCCGGCGAGGTAGCGGTGGACGAGGAGGTTCTTCGTTTCCTGGTAATAGCCCTGGGCGACCGAGTTGTAGCGATCGATGAAGTGGTCGCCGGCGGTGAAAAGCTTCACTTCCTTGGCGTACTGGTCGGTGGTCATCAGTGAGGTGAGGTAGCCCATCGCGCGGCGAACTGGCGAGTGGCGTCGCATCATGCCGAAGCCCTGCCAACCGTAGCGGGAGTCGGAGATGAAGGCCGGGATGGGCGAGAGCAGGGTGAGGGCGGCGATCCACCAGGAGAGGCTCGCCAGCAGGGCGACCATCGACCCGAAGGTGATGATCGAGCGGGCGAGGCCGAAGACCTGGGAGACCATCATCACCGGTCGGCGCTGCGATTCGCGCTGGGCTTCCTGCAACTGGTCGTAGTAGGTGGCGTTTTCGAAGTCGGCCAGGTCCAGCGTGTTGGCGTGGGCCATGATCTGGGACTGGACGGTGATCGACACCTTCTCCTGCATCAGTTGCTGCGTGATGTTGCCCACCGCCTGCAGCAGGCTGGAGCCGACGAAGATGGCGAGCTGGATGATGGCGAGGATGATGACCGACTGGATGTGGTCATTGCGGTTCGCGGAGTCCTGGATGCCCTGAGCCACTTCGTCGATCAGGCGGCCCGCCAGCCAGACCTGGGCGACGGGGAGGACACTCTGGAGGATGTTGGTGGCGGCGAGGCCGCTTGTGAGCCAGCGATCGGTTTGCCAGACGAGCTGGATGACGCGGACCACGCCAGCCCAGGTTTCGCGCACGCCACGGGAAATCGCCCCCGGATCGACCCGGAAGCGTGGTGAGGGTGGGGTGTCGGTGGGGTGGCTGAGTGGTGGCCGGTCGGCGTTGGCGCCCGGGGTGGGGCGGGGTGGTTGGGAATGAGGGTCTCTGGTGTCTATGGCAGCCTCCTTCTGTTCGCTGCTGGGGCATGATTCTTGTTATGCGATACTACGCGATATATCGCTAAATGGATATCCGCCACCTGGCTAGGTCGACATATCCTTCCCACTATCCGGGCTTTCCGTTGTGGTGAGTGACGTTGGTGGGGGTTCGAGTGAGGCGGGAAGGTAGCAGCGGAGAGTCGGAGAGTTGATGGGATTCCCTGGTGGCTCTCACATCGCGTGCGGCGCGGCGTTCAGTCCATGGGCCAGGGTGAAAACGAGAGGTCAAAATTCCACTTTTCGAGATTCCCCAGGCCCATACGACGGTCTCAAGGAGCAGTGATGGTGGGAACTGGTGGTCTGGTGAGACAGCGGGGTTATGGTTGAAATCGAGATCCACCATGACGGTTCAACTGGGAATCGAGGTCGGGGATTTCCCGTTGGGGACCTCCCTGACCGGAAACAAACGGGCCGACCGGGTGCTGGATCATTTGGCGGTGGCCTGGACTGACTTTCATGCGGCCTACGCCGGACTGGATGATGACGCCCTCATGGTTCCTGGAGTCTGCGGCGAGTGGTCGATTCGGGACCTGATCGCTCATGTCACCTGGTGGGACCAGGAGTCGATCGATCATCTGCCGATTACGCTGGCTTATGGGCGCCTGCCTCGCTATTCGCAGCGGTATGGCGGGATCGATGCCTTTAACGCGCTGAAAACGAAGGAAAAGGCGGTGCTTTCGCTGGATGACGTGCGGGCCGAGGCGGACGCCACCCACCAGCGGTTGCTTGATTACCTGCTTGGGCTCGATCCGGTGGAGTGGGTGGGAAACACCCGGTTTCGGCATCGGCTCAAGCTCGACACCTGGAGCCACTATCCGATCCACGCCGCCGATATCCGGGCCTGGCGGATGGCCCGAGATTGATGATTTCCTGCCGCCGGAACGCCAGCGGCAGGGTGGCCTCAGACTTCGTCGGCGCGGAGACCGGCCCCGCCCGTGGATGGGAGCTGGGCGCTTTCGGTGGGCACGTAGACGAGGGCGGTGATGGTGCGGCCTTCGCGATGGATGATCACATCGGCGTCGGGGTCGTGGAGGGCGCGCTCGAGTTCGAGGTTGGCGTTGGCGCTGCGGTTGCCGACCACGTAGACCCTGACGTCGTGCAGGCGGTGGGCGACGCCGAGCACCTGGCCGTCGGCGTTGGTGATGGTTTCGCCGTCGAGGTGGTCTTCTTCGGGCTCGTAGCCTTCGTCTTCGACCTCATCCTGCGCGGTGGGGGGCTTGAGGATTTCGTCCTTGATTCGGTTGGCAATGTACATGCCGACGGTGCGTTGCATCATGTGATCTCCGTATTCCAGACAAGCCGGCACGATTGCCGCGTGACGACCGGTGCGCCAGGGATGCAGGTTGGGCGGGCACCGTTGTCGGCGTGATGCAGGTCACGACTCAGTCAAGACGAATATAGCGGAATGCTTCCATATATTCCGTGGCGCTTTCGCGGTTTGGATTCGACTTTGCGGTGCCGCGCGCCCATTCCTTCATCATCTCGGTCATGTCGTGGCCGCCGAGCTGGCTGGCGTGGGCCATGAGGGCTTCGATGCGGAGGTCGAGGGTGTCGGTGATATCGATCCAGGTGTTGGGCTTGTCGGTGGCGTAGAGATAGACGTGCGGGACCTTGTGCGGCTCGAGGCCCTCGGCCAGGAGCTCGGGGAAGGTCATGCGGTCGCGGACCGAGGGGAAGACCGCCGCGAGGGTGGCTTCACCAGCCGC
Organism: Chloroflexota bacterium; assembly: GCA_023415845.1. Classification (GTDB taxonomy): domain Bacteria; phylum Chloroflexota; class Chloroflexia; order Thermomicrobiales; family UBA6265; genus JACCYX01. Next base: position 4,441 of record JAEZJB010000020.1, read on the forward strand.
GATGTGGTCGGGGTGGTTGATGTAGCTGTTTTCGAGGATGCGGGCGGTGGGGTCGAAGCCCAGGATGACGTCGGGCCGGACCTGGCGCATGACGCGGGTGAGGTCGCGGCGGAGGTCG
>JAEZJB010000067.1 GCA_023415845.1 Chloroflexota bacterium
TTTCTTGCACGTCGAAGGCGACATTGAGGGAATTCATGAGAGAGCGCACGCCGGAGGCCGCTCCCCAGAGGGCAGCGATGATCCCTACAGAGAGCAGGCCACCTCGAGCGCGACCCTGAATCTGGGAGATGGCATCGCTGAACAGGCCGTAGGCATCTGACGGCATCGTGGTGCGGGCCTGATCGAGCAGCCAGTCGAAGAACTCCGGGATGTTGAGTGTGCCAAGAAGGGCAATCAGGAAGAGCAGGAAGGGGAAAATGGCGAAGAGTGTGGCGTAGGAAAGGGCGGCCGCATGCGTGGACATGTCATTGCTGCTAAACCGTTTGGCCGCACCCTTTACGATCGTGATGATCGTCTGCGTTGATGGCATGTCTTCCGACCTCTCCTCGATCTTGACCGTTATCTCAGGCTCGTCAGTGTAGACCAAGCGCCCAATCCGCAATCCGAATGGGGTGCACGGATGGATCAGACGCTCGAAGCCCGGGGCGACGAGGCGCCGGATGGAGGCGGGCGGAGAACAGCGATTTGGGGCGATCACCGGGCCTTGCTTCATATAAGGGGGATCAACGGTGACGAGTCATGACCTGACCTGGTCTATCTGCGGGGTTCAGCATTCGGAACGGAGAGTGATGCACTGCTACACTTGTTTCGGCGAGCGCCACTTCCCCGCACGATCTGCCCGCTGACGGGTGATTCCGCAGTCATCCCAGCCGCTCAGGAGCCATCCCCTGCTCACCGTCACCGACTTCCTCAACTTTCGAACCTGCGCCGGCTATGCATGGCTGGCGCGCCACCGACCACACCATGTGCCCGACCAGTCAGACCCGACCAGTCGCCGTCGCGAAGCCGCCGATGCAGAGGTACGTGACCTTGTGCACCGCGCAACGCCGGACCTGGTGTTTGTCGAGGCTGCAGATCCAGAAGAGTCTGCGCTGGAAACTGCGATCCTGATCGAGTCAGGCGCGTCGGCGATCGCCGGAGCTACCGCATTGTCGGCGCGAGGATTGCTTGGCGTCGCGGACCTGCTCGTGCGCACGGATCGGGGCTGGGAGTTGGTCGTCGTTCACGCCAGTTCGTCGATCAAGTCGGAGCACGCGGTGGAAGCAGCGTTCCAGCAGCGGGCGTTCATTGAAGCCGGGATCGAGCTGGCTGGAATACGTCTGGTGCATCTCCGCAAGACCTACCGTCGGGGACCAGAACTCGATCTCGCTGAATTACTGGTGTCGGTCGACATCGCAGCGCGAGTCATCCGGGTCGGCGCGCAGGTTGCGCGGGACATCGATGTGGCCCTGGCGATTCTGGGGGACGAATCCAGGCCTGCGATCTGCCGCTGCGATCTGGGCACGCGTAACATGCGATGCCCAACCTTCGAGCACTTTCATCCCGGCATCAGCGGTGGGGATACGGTCTATGATCTGGGCGGTATCAGCGGTCGGAAGCTCGAGGATGTGCTGGCGCGGGGTATCCATCGGCTGGTTGACTGGCCTGACGATATCGAGATCAGTGCCCGCCAACGCCAGCAGATCAAGGCGGTGCGGACTGGACGGGAGCACGTGGATATCGATGCGATTCGGGATTTCCTCGATCGTCTGCGATACCCATTGCATTTCCTGGACTACGAAACGTTCCAACTTGCGGTGCCGGCGTTCGAAGGCTGCCTGCCCTGGAGTCAGATTCCCTTCCAATACTCGATACACCAGCTTCAGGCCGATGGACGCCTGGAACACCGGGAGTTCCTGTCCACCACTCCCATGCACCTGCCAGTGTCCGACCTGATTGCGCACCTGCGCCGGGACATCGGTCCGGAGGGATCGGTCATCGTCTGGAACCAGGGCTTCGAGCAGTCACGAAACCGGGACATGGCCGAAATCCTGCCGGAAGCGACCGGGTTTCTGGAAGATGTCAGTGCCCGGATGGTCGACCTGATGGATGTGGTGCGTGACGGATTCTGGGTGCACCCAGCCTTTAACGGCAGCGCGTCGATCAAAAAGGTTCTACCGGTCGCGGCGCCGTCGCTTTCGTACGACCAGCTGGAAATTGGTGAGGGCATGCTGGCTGCCGAGCAATGGGTTCAGGCGGTGATGCGCGATCCTGCAGTGATGGATGAACGCGAACGAGCAGGGATCTTTGCGGCGCTGCGGGAATACTGCGAACGCGATACGCTGGCGATGGTCCTTGTCCTTGACTACCTGCGCCAGGTAGTGGATTCTCAGGTTTTAGCCTTGAGGTAGCCTGGAGCCCGGACGTTGATGACATCTGAGCCTGTTCCTTCGATGCGGGGGTTCGGCACGCCAGCGGGCGAGCTTGAATTTGACGTTGCTTATCCCGATCAGTTGTCCCGCCTCCTGATCTTCGTCAAGTGGCTGCTGATCATTCCTCACCTCGTGGTGCTCTACTTTCTCGGCATCGCCTCAGCGGTGGTGACGATCATTGCCTTCTTCGCGATCCTTTTCACTGGCAGCTATCCCCGTGGAATGTGGGACTTCTCGCTGATGGTGCAGCGATGGCAGGCCAGGGTGTGGATCTACAGTTCGCTGATGCGAGACGAATACCCGCCGTTTGGGGACGAGCCGTACCCACTACGGTTCGAGATCGGGTATCCAGACCGGCTCTCGCGGGGGCTGATCTTCATCAAGTGGTTGCTGATC
>JAEZJB010000085.1 GCA_023415845.1 Chloroflexota bacterium
TTCGCTTTCATGCTGATCGCGTCCACCAACCAGCGACACTGGTATGTGCTGTGGATCGTGCCGCTGGGGGCAGCACTCGTGCCAGGCTCGCCCTGGAAGCGCACGTTGCTGTGGAGCGTTACGGCGCTGTTTGGTCACGGTTGCACGATCTGGCTCTGGTACATCTACGATTTCGACGCGTACGGATACTACGGATACGCATTGCTCATCGTGTTGATCGTGTTCGGACCGGTGATCCTGCTTTCTGGCTGGGAATTGCTGCAGGCCGGTTGGCGCTGGGTGCATAAACCCGAGCCTCCGATTCCAGCGCCAGCGCAACAATGATCCCCGGTCCGTCGCTCGACCAGATCTGGCAGAGGACACGTCACGCTTCCGCGTAACCAAGGGCGCGACCAGTTACCTGGCCGCGCCGTTGACTCGGCTAGATCTCGCCCAAATAGGCCTTTCGAACAAGTTCGCTTTGCAGCAATACCTTCGCGTCATCGGCCATGAGGATCGTCCCGGTCTGGAGTACGTAGCCACGGTCGGCGATACCAAGCGCCATGAGGGCATTCTGTTCGACCAACAGAACGGTGGTGCCCTGCTTGTTAATGTCCTCGACGATGGCAAAGATCTGCTCGACCAGGAGCGGGGAAAGCCCCATCGAGGGCTCGTCGAGAAGGAGCAACTCGGGTTTGGCCATCAGGGCGCGACCGATGGCGAGCATTTGCTGCTCACCACCTGACATGGTGCCGGCTTTCTGGTCAACGCGCTCCTTCAGCCGAGGGAAGAGATCAAAGACGCGGGTCAGGTCGTGCTGATCGATGCGGCCGTGAATGAACGCTCCCATCTGGAGATTTTCCATCACCGACATGCGAGGAAAGATGCGACGTCCCTCGGGAGATTGTGCCACGTTGAGCTTGGCAACCTCGTGCGCGGGCAACCCACTGATGCGCTGACCACGCAGGAGTACCTCGCCCTGTCGGGGCGAGAGGAGACCAGAAATGGTTTTGAGGGTCGTGCTCTTGCCAGCGCCATTGGAGCCGATGAGCGTAACGATTTCCCCCTCAAGCACCTCAAGGCTGATGCCCTTTAGTGCATGGATGTGGCCGTAGTAGGTGTTGACGTCGCGCAGTTGGAGGATGGGTGTCGATGCGGACGTCATGCCTTCACCTCCGGGCTGGCGGACCCCGTGGTGCCGGGACCGGGAAGCAGCGTTGGTGCAGCGGCATCCGCCTGACCGTCGTAGCGGCGGGCAAGGTCGGCCGCGCCCTTACCGAGATAGGCTTCGATGACCTGAGGATTCGCCCTGACCTCGGCGCCGGATCCGTCGGCGATCTTGACCCCATGATCGAGCACCGCAACACTGTCCGAGATTTCCATCACCACCTTCATGTCATGTTCGATCAGGAGCACGGTCACGTTCAGGTCCCGGCGCATCTTGTCGATAAAGACCGTCATGCGGGCCGTCTCGCGTGGATTCATGCCGGCAGTAGGTTCGTCCAGAAGGAGCAGGCCGGGGCGACTTGCCAAGGCACGGGCAACCTCGAGGCGTCGCTGATCGCCATAGGAGAGGTTTTTCGCGGTGACATTGGCGATGCCACCGAGGCCGACGTAGTCGAGCAGGCCGTATGCAATCTCCCGACCTTCCCGCTCTTCGTTCATCACCTTGCGGGTGCGGAGAAACGCGCCCAGCGGGCCGCTGGTAAGCCGGCAGTGCATACCGATGAGGACATTCTCGATGGCGGTCATGTTTCCGAACAGGCGGATGTTCTGAAACGTGCGCGCAATGCCCATAGACGTAACCTGGTCGGGTCGAAGCGAGGCTCCGCCAAACCCGGAACCGGTAAAGATTGGCTTGCCCTTGTAAAAGATTGTGCCTTCCGATGGCTTATAGATGCCCGCGATCATGTTGAAGAACGTGGTCTTGCCAGCACCGTTCGGGCCGATCACGCTGGTGATGCTGCCAGTTTCGATGCGCAGGTCGACCGAGTCCACGGCCACCAGGCCACCGAACCGCTTGGTGACCCCTCTGGCCTCCAGGATCGGCGGGACCGCTGAGGATAGGTCAGACATCACACCCGCCCTTCATCGATGGGCACGTCGTCGGCACGCGCTTCGTACAGAGCATCGTTTTCATTCTGATCCAGCTCAAACTCATCATCGCCAGCAAGTTCGGCGGCTCGCTGCTTCGAGGGAAAGAGCCCACCGGGCCGCGACAGCATCAGAATCACCAGGGCCAACCCGAAGATCAGGAACCGGTCGGAGTTGAGGTTGTGGCGAGAGAGGAAGTCACCCAACCACGCTACCGGTGGCCAGGTAATCTGCTCGCCCAACGAGTTGAGTGGCCCGGTGAGCTTGGTGGTGAGAATGCGGTCGAAGACGCCAATGATCAGGGCACCGGCGATGACACCATAGGCGTTACCGATACCACCAAGGATGACCATGGCGAGGATGATGATGGAGACGGAGAACTGAAACTGATCGGGGTAGACGACCCGAACGTACCCTGCGTAGACGGCCCCGGCGAATCCAGAGAAGGATGCGCCGAGGGCAAACGCCCAAAGCTTGGTGCTGACGGTGTTAATGCCCATGCTGGCGGCGGCAATCTCATCCTCGCGGATGGCCTGCCAGGCTCGCCCAAGCCTCGAATCGTAGAGGCGCACGATCATGAAGAGCGAGAAGAGCAACACGACCAGCACCAGCCAGAACCAGTTGCGTTGATCGGTAAAGGTGAATGAGATCTCCCTCCCGCCGGGCAGCGGAATGGCCGGTGGATTGGCAATTTGCCCAATTCCCTGCGGGCCATTGGTGATCGTGGCGGCATTGGTGAAGAACGCTGGAACGATTTCACCAAAGCCCAGGGTGACGATAGCGAGATAGTCGCCCCGCAACCGAAGCGTGGGGGCGCCGAGAATGACGCCAGCGATGGCGGCGAGGACCCAGGACACGGCCATTGCCGGCCAAAAGTTCTGGAAGAACTCAGGGACGAACCCCTTGCGGACAAAGATGCTGTTTGGTGACGTGAGAAACGCCTGGCCGTAGGCACCAATGACGAAAAAAGCGACGTAGCCGAGATCGAGCAATCCCGCGTAGCCAACGACGACATTCAAGCCGAGCGCAAGAATCACGAAGACGAAAATGGGAATCCACTGTCCAAGCAGGTTGAGACCCAGCGCCTTGTCGAGGAATGGGTAGAGTGCGATGACACCGGCGGCGATCAGGACCTTGATCTGACGCGACCGTTCCTCCTGCCGCTGCTCGGCGAACCACTGTTCGGCCCTGGTTGCGTACGAAGCTGCTGCCATGATGTTCCCTTCCAGCCTGGCCTAGACCTTGTCCGGAACCGATTCGCCAAGGAGGCCTGACGGTCGGAACACCAGCACGAGAATCAGGATGCCGAAGATGACGGTTGAGGTCCACTGACTTCCCCAGCCGGAAATCATGGTTCCCATGAAGCCATCGCTATACGACCAGATCAGCCCAATGATGAATCCACCGAGCACGGCGCCGGCGAGATTGCCAATACCGCCCAGGACGGCTGCCGTGAACGCAAACAACCCATACTGGAACCCCATCTGAAACCGTCCGGAGTTGTTATAGATCAGGGCGACCATGCCGGCGGCTCCGGCAAGCGTGCCACCAAGAAGAAAAGCCGTGCCGATCGTCCGATTGATGTCGATGCCCATCAGGGCGGCCGCCTCGCGGTCCTGCGCGGTGGCGCGCATGGCCGTACCAATGCGAGTGCGATAGACAAACCAGGAGAGGAAGACGAGAAGCGGAATGGTGACGCCGATAACAAACAGATCAATTAACCGGAGACGAAGTGCAGAGTCGGCGAACCAGTCGCGCAGGATCGGCCATTCCTTCAGCACGTTGTAGGTGCGCCACTCACGTGGAACCAGATCGGGTGCGGTAAACGGGTTCGGGCCTTTCCAATAGATGGCAAGGTTTTGAAGAATGAAGCTCACACCGATCGCCGTGATGAGCGGCGCGAGTCGAGGTGCATTGCGAAGGCGGCGGTATGCCACGCGGTCGATGCTGGCGTTGAGCACTCCCGAGAAGGCCATAGAGGCAAACAACGCGAGGAACAACACCAATACGATCAGCACACCCGAGGAGTCCGATGTAACACCGGTAATGAGGATGACCGTGGAGGCGAAGAACGCCCCCATCATGAACACTTCGCCGTGGGCAAAGTTGATCAGTTCAATGATTCCGTACACCAGCGTGTAGCCAAGCGCGATCAACGCGATCAACGACCCACTGGCCAGCCCGATGATCATGAACTGGAAGAACAGTGTCCAGTTGAAATCCATAACATCCGCCCCGAACTCGGCCCGAACGCCGCCGACACATGGCCCAGGCGCCCGGCCCCCTTCCCGACCCATCGGTACGCGAACCGGGCCAGGCTGGGAGCCTGGCCCGGTTTCGTTCGTGGGATGGGCTATTCGGCCAACCCAATTACTTCCTGGAACGTGATCGTCGCATCGGTGACCACGTTGAGTGAAATGGTATCGGCGGTGGTGTCGCCGGTTTCCGTGAAGCTCCACTCGCCGATCAGTCCGCGGAAGCCCTCGGTCGCAAACATGGTCTCGAGGATCTTTGTGCGGTCCGCCTCACCGACCTGGTCGATGGCCTGGAGGGCACAGACCGCTGCGTCGAACGAATATGTGGAATAGGCATCCGGTTCGTGACCGACGATCTCCTTGAACTGCTCGTACCACTCGGCGCCGACACCGGTGAGCTCGTTCGCGGGAAGTCCACCAAAGGTGATGTACATACCTTCGGCGGCGTCGCCGGCACCATCGATGAACGCCTGGTTGATCAACCCATCCGGCCCCATGATGGCTGCGTCGTCAACGGAGAGCACGTCCCGAATATCCTGGATGAGCTTGCTCGCATTGAGATTGACGATCGCGCCGACGTAAACGATATCGGCGCCAGAGGATGCAATCTTCGTGGCGAGCGCCTGATATTCCGGAGCTTCCGGATCGAAGGCCTCAAACCCGACGACCTCGCCCCCGAGCTCCTTGAAGACTGCGTCAAAGATGGTGGCGATACCTTGCCCATAGGACTGGTTGTCGTGAAGCACGTAGGCCTTCGAGGCACCCAGTCCATTGATGGCGAAATTGGCCGAAGCTCCGCCCTGAAGATCGTCGGCGGGCACGACCCGCATGTAATTGCGGACGCCCGTGGGATAGAGCACGTCCGGATACCCTTCCGGATTGAACTCGTTCGGCTTGGTGAGTCGCGTACCGGTGTTGGCCGGTGAAATCATGGCCAGTCCGGCTTCGTTGGTGATGGGGATCGAAACCTCGGCTGCACCAGTGTTGTAGGTTGCGATGTAGACCATCGCATCCGGATCATTCACGACCTGGGTGGCATTGTTGGCTTCAGTGGTGGCGTCCCAGGCTCCCTGGTTGGCGGCGATTCCGTCATCAAGCGCGGTGTAGTTGATGGCGTACCCACCGGCGGCCCCGCCCCAGAGATCGACGGCGAACTGGACGGCAGCCGTCGAATCGCCACCGATCTGCTCCGATGCACCGCTCATCGGCCAGGAAGAGTAAATGTTGATCGTGCCCTTGCTGGTATCGGTTGAGTGAGCCACACCGGGAACACCGAGGGTCTCAGGCCCAAGTCCACCAGATGCCGCGGGTGAAGCGTCCTGCGCACCAGCGGGGGACGAAACGACGGCGCCGATGGCTGATGCGGAAATGCCGATGGCAAGCGCCCGCACCATGAAAGAACGACGATCGATGGCCCCGGAGCGAAGTTGTTCCACGAGTGATTCGAACCGCGTATCTACCATGTCAGGGAGTCCTCCAACTTTCGCCGCGCTCGCGACGCCTTTCGAGCCGATGTACGAGGACCATCCTCGTACCCTGTCTCGCAAGATGGGTGGCCGTGTGGCCCGAGTCCCGGTGATATCCGAGGAGATTCGATGCAGTTGCCTCGAATGATCTGCTGAGGTCAGCCTGTGTCCCTGGCGCTCCGATTTCATGTATTGCGTCTGGTTATGGAAGCGGAGAATAGTCGTTGATTTGCGATGGTGTCAAATGCACAATCGCGCGAAATCACGGTTTGCGCGGGAAACAGGGTCTCATTCACGCACGGACGGGGACGCGCTCCGCAGGTTACCGGCGCGAATGGCGTGGCTGGAGCGGGAGTTTCCAGCCATTTGGTACAGAGTTGCCAATAGCGGTCTGTGCCCGGACACCAATGAAGGGAGGCAATGATGGTTGCAGTGAGCAAGTGCGCTGACGCAAGGGTCGAACTGCCGCGTTCGGCAGACGTGGTCATTGTTGGAGGGGGCATTGTAGGGATCGCGACCGGATGGTTTCTCGCACAGTCAGGCATACACCCGGTGATCGTGGAGGCGGCCGATGAGCTGGGATCGCGCACAACAGCAATGTCGGCTCACTGCATACGGGCGCAATTCGGTGAGCCCGACAATATCAGGATGATGGCCGAAAGCCTGGAATTCTACGAAAGCTTTGAAACTCGCTGTGGCGGCGGCCCTGGGCCGGCAGGCATTGATTTGACACAGCAGGGTTACCTGTTTGCCTCAACGGAGGCATCGGACCGAGGCCCATTCGAAGCTCGAATCAGGCAACAGGCAGCGTCTGGTCTGAATGATGTTGAACTTCTGGATGGAGAGAGGATCAGGGCTCGCTTTCCATGGCTCAGTGATGAGATCGTGGTGGGAACGTTTCGCCAGCGCGACGGATGGATCGATAGCGCGAAGGCCGTGGCTGGAATGGTGAGTTCCGCCGACATGAGCATTCTTCCGGGCACGAAGGTAGAGCAGATCACGGTTGAAGCGGGTCGCGTCACTGGCGTGCAGTGCTCTGCGGGCAGCATCGCGACCGAGACGGTGATCCTGGCGGCGGGGCCATTTTCCCGAACTCTCTCGCCCGAGCCACTTCCAGTGAGGTTGTGGAGAAGACATCGGGTGATTGTCGCGCCGCATCCCGAGATTCCACAGGATGGGCCGGTAACCATCGACGCCAATACCGGTGCTCACTGGCGACCTCACCGGGGAGGAGCACTCGCGGCGTGGGCACAGTCCGAACCTGATTCCGAACCATGCTGGCCAGTTCCCACCGACGGACAATTCGTGGAGCGAATCCTCCGTTCATCGGATGGAATCGGCAGGATAGCGCCCTTCTGGCGATCACTGGCGCAGAGCCTGCGGACGAGCGACATCACGTTGACCGCAGGGCAATACACGATGACTC